>DASYFE010000073.1:0-19565 GCA_036498585.1 Pyrinomonadaceae bacterium
CACGGTGGGCCGCCCCTACAGTTGTTAGGGAACGAACTCTGGGACTCGAAGGTCGCCCACCAAGTGACGCTGCGACATCAACTCGAGAAGCTCGGACGCCATCAAGCGGTGTCCCATGTGATTCGGGTGGATCAGCTCACCAAAGAACCCCTGATTCACACTGCCTGCGGCTTCCGTCAATTCAAGTATCTCGAGATACGGCGTCTGATTCTTAGCCATCTCCGATTTCAGCCACGCGCGATACTGCGTCATTAGCTGCGCCTCCGCCGGGTTCGTCACACTGTCGCGATACGGCGCGCCGATCACGATCACCGCCGCACCATGATCTTTAGCAACTCGCACGATCGCATTGAAGTTATCAACATACTCCTTCTGAGACACACGCGGCGCGGGCGTGTGCACAACCGGCGTTGCAGCCTTTCGCGATCTCATCCAACGCGTTACGTGCGCAATCGCCTGGCTGTGATCGATCAGCCAGCGCCCAGTCACTGACGTCCAGCGCGTATCAATCAACTCACGATCCGGCGCATCGCTCAAACTCGCATCGTTCCAACCAAAACTCGCAATCACCATGTCCGGTTGCAGGTAACCGATGTCACGCCGCAACCACGCCAAACCCTGATGACTCGTGTAACCCGGCACCGCCATCGGAAACACTTCAATGCTCCGGTTCGGATTCGCCTTCCGCAACTCCGTCTCGAGCAGCATCGGATACGGCTGCCACTCCGGGTTGAAATCATTCGGCTTCTCGGGCCACACCGGCGGCACGCGATAACCAAACGTCACCGAGTCGCCGAGACAAACGATCCGAAACGTACCCGCGGGCTTCCTTCCGATCGGATAATCAGCACGAATACTCTGCGCGTTCGTCGAAACATTAGTGAAGTCCCAGTACACGTGACCCAGGTTGGGCTTCAATCGCCACAGCAGCAACGGATCGCCTTCGAAGATCGTCGACTGTTGCGGGCTCGCGACCTGCATCTTCTGCTGCACGGTGTTCACAAACAGATCGAGACTCTCGACGCGCGGCATCGTGAGGCGCGTTACGAGCTCGACCGACAACAAGAGCAGCAGGAAAACGACGTAGATAAATCCGATGTAGAGTAGTCGTCGCCGGAGCGGGATCTTATTTGATGTGGCCGTTTGATTTCGCAAGGTAGTCGCGCAAATACCGACCTGTGTACGACTCAGGAATGTCCATGATCTCCTCGGGCGTGCCGATGCCGACGACGTAACCGCCCGCGTCGCCGCCTTCCGCGCCGAGATCGATGATGTGATCGGCTGTCTTGATCACGTCGAGATTGTGTTCGATTACCAGCAGCGAACCGCCCGCGTCAATTAGCGCTCGAAAGGCAGACAGTAGCTTGTTGATATCGTCGAAGTGCAGGCCGGTAGTTGGCTCGTCGAATATGTAGAGCGTCTTAGCGCCGGTTCGCTTGAGCAAGTGGGCCGCGAGTTTGATTCGTTGTGCTTCACCGCCGGAGAGCGTCGTCGCCGATTGGCCCAAACGCAGATAACCAAGACCGACGTCGTCCAGCACGCGCAAACGGTTCGTGATCTTCGGCACTTCACGGAAGAACGTGATCGCCTCGCGCACGGTCATGCTGAGCACTTCGTGTACGTTCTTGCCGCGATAACGAATGTCGAGGATCGACTGTTTGAAACGCGTGCCTTTGCACTCTTCGCAGACGAGCTCGACGTCTGCGAGAAACTGCATCTCGACCGTGACCGTGCCGTCGCCCTGGCAGACTTCGCAGCGCCCGCCCGGAAGATTGAAAGAGAAGTGTGACGGATCGAAACCGTGCGCCTGTGCTTCGCGTGTTAGCGAGAAGACTTCGCGAATCGCGTCGTAGACCTTGATATATGTGACCGGATTTGAACGCGGTGTACGTCCGATCGGCGACTGATCGACGAGGATCACGTCGTCGATAAGATTGCCACCTTCGATCTTTTGAAATGCACCGACGTGCCCTTGCCAGTCACCGCGCTGTTTCTTCAGACCGGCGTAAAGACAATCGTGAATCAGCGTTGACTTCCCAGAGCCGCTCACACCCGTAACACAGACGAGCATGTCGAGTGGGATCTCGACGTCGATGTTCTTGAGATTGTGTTCGGCCGCGCCCTGGATGTTGATCCGGCGTTTCTGCATCGTGCGGCGCTGGCGTGGCTCTTTGATCTCCGCATCACCGCGCAGGTAACGCGCCGTCAGTGAAGTCTCGTCGGCGAGCAGTCCTTTAAAGTCGCCTTCATACATCACGCGACCGCCGAGCTCACCCGCAGCGGGACCGATATCGAGAATGTGATCCGCAGACCTCATCATCTCCGCGTCGTGCTCGACCACGAGGACCGTGTTGCCGATGTCGCGCAGGTTTTTCAACAAGCGAATGAGACGATCGTTGTCGCGCGGGTGCAGACCGATCGACGGCTCGTCGAGCACGTACAGCGCACCGACCAGTGACGAGCCGAGATTCGTTGCGAGCTGAATTCGTTGCGCTTCTCCACCAGATAACGTCGATGCGAGTCGATCCAAAGTCAAATAGTCGAGTCCGACTTCAACCATGAATCGCAGTCGTCGTCGCACTTCGAAGAGTATTCGTTCAGCGATTGCGGCCTGCTCGGTCGAGAGCTCGAGCGTGTCGAAAAACTCAGCCGCGTCTTTGATCGAGAGTGAACACGTTTCCGGCAGTGTTTTGTCGCCGACCCGCACGTCGCGTGCTTCCTGGCGCAGACGCGCGCCGCCGCAGTCCGGACACAACGTGTAGCCACGATACTTCGAAAGAAACACACGAACGTGAAGCTTGTACTTCTTCGTCTCCATCCAATCGAAGAACCCGCGTACGCCGCTCCAATCGCCGCGCCCTTCGATGATCGCGTTTTGATCCGATTTCGAGAGCTGATTAAACGGCACGTTCATCGGGATCTTTTCCGCGCGAGCGAATTGCTTCAGCTCCTGCGCAGCCCACTCGTGCTGCGGCTTCGTCCACGGCTCGATCGCGCCGTCTTTTAAAGATAGACCCGGATTCGGAATCACGAGATCGAGATCGAGTCCGATCGTGTTTCCGAAACCCTGGCACGTCGGACACGCGCCGTACGGGTTGTTGAAACTGAATAAGCGCGGCTCGGGTGTCGCGTAAACAGTGTGGTCATACTTGCACTCGAAACGTTCCGAGAACCACATGCGTTTCGGTTCGCTGTCTGCGGTTTGAATCAGCGCGGTGCCGTGACCTTCCTGAAAACAGATCTCGAGTGAATCGACGAGACGCTGGCGAACGTCCGGGCGTGCAACCAGTCGATCGACCAGGACGTAGACGTCTTCGAAGTCGTTGCGCGGGTAATCATCGGGCGATTGCAGCTCGATCGTTTGGCCGTTGAAGAAGAGACGCGTGAAGCCTCGCTGCATCAGGCTCATCAGGTGCGCCGTTACCCACTGGCGCGCGTTTGTCCCTCGGCCGCGTTTCTTTGCCGGTTCCGGGTTGTTGAGTCCGGCGGATGCAGGGAAGATCACGTAAAAACGTGTGCCTTCGGGCAGTTCGGCGAGCACTTCGTCGGCGATCGAGTCGGGCGAGTCGCGCGTCACGAGTCGTCCGCAGACGCGGCAGAAAGTCTGGCCGACGCGCGCGAAAAGCAGTCGCAGGTAGTCGTAGATCTCGGTTTGGGTGCCGACAGTCGAGCGTGGATTGCGCGTCGAGTTCTTCTGGCGAATCGCGATGGCGGGCGCGATGCCGTGTATCTCATCTACGTCGGGCTTATCCATGCGCTCGAGAAACTGGCGCGCGTAAGCGGAGAGCGATTCGACGTAGCGGCGCTGTCCCTCAGCGTAAATCGTGTCGAATGCGAGTGACGACTTGCCCGACCCGCTCACGCCGGTCACCACCGTCATTTGGTTGATGGGAACGGTGAACGAGACGTTCTTGAGGTTATTAACGCGGGCTCCCTTAACTTGAATTGCTTCTTCAGGCATACAGACGCGAATCGAGCGTAGTCGAAAACCAGCAATAGTAACCCGAAGAAAAGTTTTCACGCAAAGACGCAAAGACGCAAAAGGCGCGTCCGAAGCTTTAACCCGCCTTTGCGTCTTTGCGTCTTTGCGTCTTTGCGTGAATCTTCCTACAATGCCCTCCAACATGAAAACCTCTCGATTTCTGCTGCGTGGATTTCGCCGGCCGCGCGAAATCGCCTGCTTCGCTCTCGGCAAGCTCGAACGCCAGGTCATGGAAGAAACGTGGCGACTCGGCGAAGTCAGCGTGCGCGACATCCATCGCGCCTTCAATGAGCAAATCGCCTACACGACTCTGATGACCACGCTCGATCGTCTCTTCAAAAAGAGCCTACTCGAGCGCCGCAAGGACGGTCGCGCGTTTGTCTACGCTGCCGTGGTCTCTCGCGACGATCTCGATCGCGGAATCAAAGAAGACGTGGTCGATGGACTGCTCGGTCACGGAGCTGACGGCGTTGAGCCGGTGCTTGCCTGTATCGTCGACACGATCAGCGAACGCGATCGCGAGCTGCTCGACGAGCTCGATCGCCTTGTGCAGGAAAAGAAACGCGAATTGCGGCGGAAGGGCTAAATGTACGAGTTTCTCGGTATCACTCTAGTCCTTGCCTTACTGCTGACCATCAACGCGACCGCGACGTTGATTGCCGCAGGGGTGGGACGTGTGTGCCGGCTGCTGCTGCGCAAATGCTCTGCACGCACGAGCGCTGAGATACTTTTCGTGATGCGCATCGGGCCGCCAGTGCTCGCGATCGTCGCGATAGCCGCTTTCATGATTCCGTCGTACCTGGTTTACGAGCCGCATGCGAGCGGAGAATCAGTGAGTTGGAAACTGGGTCTGCTGGCGACGCTCTCGGCAGTCGGCGTCGGTCTTGCGATCTCGCGCGGCATCCGCACGTGGCTTGCGACGCGCCAGCTACTCAAAGAGTGGCTCGCAAGTTCCACGCAAATCGAGCTCGAAGGAATTGGCGTTCCCACGTTTGTCCTGCAACATCGATTTCCGATCATTGCGGTTGTTGGTGCGATTCGACCGCGTTTGTTCATTGCCGATCACGTGCTCGAGTCGCTGAGTGCGGAAGAGCTCGCGGCGGCTGTTTCTCACGAGTGTGGACACCTCGCCGCTCACGACAACTTCAAGCGCTCGGTGATGCGCGTCAGTCGCGCGGCGCTGCTGCTGATTCCGTGCGGACGATCTTTGGATCGTGCGTGGAGCGAGGCGTCTGAATCCGCGGCTGATGAACATGCCGCGCAGCAGAGCTCGCTCGTCGCGCTGAATCTGGCGTCGGCGCTCGTGCGAATCGCGCGAATGATTCCGAATGGACAGCGACAGGAGATTCCGGCGGCGGTGTCCGCGTTTCTCAGTGAAGATTCGCCGGGAGTTAAAAACAGGGTTCGGCGTTTGGTTGAGCTCGCGTCGACTGATCCGCGACAGCTCGTCAGTAATGCCTCAATTGTTCGTTTCGTCCCGTGGCTCATTCTTGGCCTATTTGTTGCAGTGGGAGTGACCATCGAGAGCCGCCCACACGTACTCGCCGCAGTACACCACGTCGTCGAAAACATCGTCGTTGTCCTCAGCTAAGCCTGACGCAGACGACAGCATAGTTATCCCTCAGCCCGCGGAGCGGGCGACGGCATAAAGCCTGGGGCGCAAGCCCCAGGATCAGACGAATAAAAATTTGTTTGAGCCCGTGAAACGGGCGACAGCGTTCGAGCATATGCGCTGTCGCCCGCTTCGCGGGCTCAACGCCTTTTGGGGATGGCTATCCTGGGGCTTGCGCCCCAGGCTTTATGCTGTCGCTCGCTTCGCGAGCTTTTCTTCCGTCGCTTCGCGAGCTTTCGTTAGCCTGAGTTGCGTTTCCTGACTTGTTTTTTCTGTCAGCGCCTTTATGCCTACGGTGGTTGGTAGTAATTCCGTTTTCATCCGACAATCTCACTTTCGGAATTCAAAACCTCAGGTGACCACATGAAAATCAATCTCCTACTTACCTTGCTTCTGATCCTGTCTGCCTTCGTCACTGCCCTCGCACAGTCGCCGAACACGGCCACGATGATCGTTATCGTCAACGATCAAAACGGCGCAGTCGTAAAAGACGCGACAGTCTCGATCGTCAACAACGCCACCGCCGCCTCGCGCGAAGCCATCTCAGGCACCGACGGAACGGCCACATTCCCAGCGTTGTCGCTGACCGGCACTTACAAAGTGACAGTCACGCACCAGGGCTTCGGCAACGAAGAACGCGAAGGCTTGACGCTCCGCTCCGGTGAGACAGCGACCATAAAAGTTACGCTCCAGGCCGGCTCGCAAAACGCAGAAGTCACGGTCTATGGCACTGCAGAAGGCGTCCGCGCGGATCCGCAGGTCGGTCTCCCGCTGACGCCCGATCAGATCAACGAGACGCCGATACTCGGTCGCAAAGTCTCGACCCTCCCGCTGCTCAACTCCGCGTTTCGATCGGGGAAGGGAACCGGCGACCTCTTCGTCAACCAGACTTATTTCATCACCGGAGCAGGTTCGCGTCGCACCACCACCTTCACACTCGACGGCGCCAGCAACGATGAGGGTTGGGGTCGCCAGACTGCGATCGCGACGATCCCCCTCGGAGCTATTCAGGAGATCGCCATCATCTCGAACGCGTTCTCAGCCGAATATGGCTGGACCGCCGGCCCGGCGCTGAACATCGTCACCAAGTCAGGCACAAACGCCTTTCACGGCGAAGGACTCTTTCTGATTCGTCCCGGCGACTGGCAGGCCGAGTCGTTCTCGACCAACGGCTTCTGCCCGAAATCAGTGCCCGCCTGCGTCGTTCCATCGAATATCACATCGGTCAGTCCGGTAGATATTCCTGACGCACTGCAACAGTATTCCGGCACGATCGGTGGCCCAATCGTCAGGGATCGCACGTTCTTCTTCGCGACTGCTGATTACACGCGTCAGAACCGCACAACGTTTCTTTCAACCACACTGCCGGCATTTGTGTTGCCGCCAGACGGAAATCTCGAATACACCGGTCACTATCGCCAGTTCCTGTTTGACGGCCGCGTGGATCACAAGCTCACCTCGAGCCAGAACCTGATGTTTCGCTTTAATGTCGATCGTTTCTCCGACGACAACCCGCAGGATGCGGTTGGCGGAACAAATGCGCCGAGTGTGGCGCGCCGTTACTCGCGTCGCTCCTGGACCACGCAGGTGAACCATACTGCGGTTATCAATTCGCGAGTGCTGAACGAAGCGCGACTCGCCTACCTTCATGGCGATCCCGTAACACTTTGGGAAGCGCAGGAGCTATCGACGACTTACACACGCGCCGGTGCGGTGCCGTTTACGATCGGACAATCGCGTGCTTCAGATCTCTGGGGACATCAGGTGCAGTTCTCCGATACGATGTCGTGGTCGCTCGGCAAACATTACCTGCGCTTCGGCGGCAGTATCATTCATCATCGCTCGGGTGGAACCGGCAGCGAGCCAGGCACTGCGATCCTCGGCACGTTCACGTTCAGACCCGCCACCACCGCGCCGTTCGGTCAGTTGACCCTTGCCGACGTGCAGAACTACACGCAGCCAATTGACTTCGGCATCAACAGCTACGACTTACCACAGTGGCTCAACACCGTCTTCGTGCAAGACAATATTCACATTCGCAGTAATTTCACGCTCGACCTCGGACTGCGCTATGACCGCCAGACGCTTACCGACGCGAACGCCAACTTCGCGCCGCGCATCGGCTTTGGCTGGAACCCGGGTGGAGACTCGCGAACTTCGATTCGCGGCGGCTACGCGATGTATTACACGCAGATCCGCTCGAACGCTGTCGCCGGATATCTCGTCAACGGGCTCGATGGGTTGACGACGTATACGGCCGCTCCGGGCCAAGTCGGGTTTCCGACGTGCCTCGTTGGATCGTGTCTTCCTGTCAACGTCAACCCAGGCACGATTCCCGCAAGCCAACTTCCGGCTCGTGACATCACGATCCGCGCCGGCTTGGCGGATTTTTATCGCGAACAGTTCGCGAGATTCGGGTTGAACTTCGATCTGCTGCCGAATTATCCGGACAAGCTGGTAAATCCGCGCAGCCAGGTCGTGACCTTCGGCGCAGAACGCGAATTCTTCAAGGGATTCTTTTTCGGCGCTGACTACGTGCACCAGCACTGGTCCAATCTCGATCGCACGGTTGACTTGAATGCACCGGCGCCATTCACCGGACGATCGGCGGCCACGCCGACTCGATCGGTTGCTGACGCAAACCTGACACGACCGATCCGTCCGGCCAACGGCGGGGTGCGACAGGTCAACGTAATCATGAATCTCGGTGTGGCTGATTACGACGGATTACAAACGCTGTTTAGCTATCGTGGCAATCGCAGGATATTCGCTTCGGTAGGTTATACCCTCTCGAAAGCGACTAACACCTTCGAGCCTGACGGCAACGGCATCGGACCGAATGAGAGTCACCTCAGCCAACTCGGCGAACAGGAACGTGGTCCAAGCGTCGTCGATCAGCGACATCGCGCAGTGATCACGTTCCACTACCGATTCCCGTGGGACTTCACTGCGGGTACGGTGTCGATGTTTGCATCCTCGCGTCCGTTCAATGGGACGACCGGCCGCGACGACAACGGTGACGGCATCAACAACGACCGTCCCCTGATCAATGGCGTGGTCCTCGGGAAATCGGCGTTTCGTGGCACGCCCACTTCGGACGTTGCCGCGTTCGTGGAGAAGCGCTTCCGGTTCTCAGAAAGCAAGGCGATTCTGTTGAGATTGGAAGGATTCAATCTTTTCAATCATGGAAACTTCCTCGGACGTGGTGTGACGGTTTTCGGAATCAACCAGACTCCGAATTCGACGTTCGGGTTGTTTACAACAGGCGTGGGAACGTCTGGGAATGCAATCCCGGCGTTTGCCAATATCGATCCGCCGCGGATGTTCCAGGTGCAGGCGAAGTTCGTCTTTTAGAGATAAGCACAGAACCGAGCGCGGTAGCGCCGGGTCAAACATCGCATTCACGCCAGTTGATGTGTTTGACCCGGCGCTACCGCGCTCGGTTCTGTGCTACATGCGGATCTTAAACTATCGGAGGCGTGTCTTCGAAGGGTAAATCTGGTTGATAGCTGCTTTCGCGGCGGGAGACGTAGAGTCGCATCGCGAACCAGAGAATTCCGAGGGCGAAGGCGATCCAGAGGACCGTCCAGAAGATAGCCGGAATTCCGGTGGCGTTCGACATGTTCAGCGCGTCAGTCTGCACCGTCGGGCCGAATGGTGACGAAAGGGAAAAGAGCGTCTTCAGATCGAAGAGTGCGTTGAGTACGCATTGAACGGCGAGGAAGCTGACGAAGAAACTTGCGACTCGCGCACTCGCAAACCTCGCGATCAAAACCAAGCCCGCTGAGATAAGCAATCCCGCCAGTAGGGTGAAAGGTATTCCGGACCATGCATTCACCCAAAACAGCGGTTTGATAAATCCGAAGATCATCGTCATCGCGAATATGAGAATCCCGCAGCTCAGCAGGACGATACGCGCTGCGATGGCTTTGCGAATCAGGATCAGCAGCAACGCGCCGAACGCCATCGAGCCGAGATATCCAGCGCTCGAGATGAAGACCTGTGAAATGATTCCGCCTTGCGTGGTGTAGGTTTCGCCGCTTGCGTTCATCGCGACGCTCAGGCTGGCCACCGAGTTTCCCGTGAGCAGGGCAGCGAGGGCGTGCCCGCCTTCGTGGATGAACGTTACGAAAATTCGGAAAGGATAAGTCAGGAATTCAGCGAAAGGGATGAACGAGAGCACGATAGAAATCGTGGCGGCGATAAGCAGCGTCATGGCCTGGGGTCGCGCGTCTTGTGAAAGCCTTAATCGCATTTTTAACTCTCCGGTAGTTCGGCGGATTTTTCGGCCCTTATTCTAGTGCCGGGATGATTAACGCACAATGGTGTAGCGAGGTTCCCGAACCACAATTTGAGATTTCTCTGCGACTCTCTGCGTATCTCTGCGTCCTCTGCGTTGAAATGGCGCTTTGACGCAGAGAACGCAAAGATACGCAGAGAGCCGCAGAGAATCTTCAAAGCCTTTTGTAATCACCGGACTTGCCGCCGGTTTTATGCTCCAGGCGAATGTCGGTGATGGTCATGCCTTTTTCAAGCGCTTTGCACATGTCATAGATCGTGAGCGCAGCGACAGAAACTGCGGTCAGCGCTTCCATTTCGACGCCTGTTTGGGCGTTGGTTGAGACTTCGGCCTCTAAAGCAACGCCGTCGTCTTTCACCGTCGCGCGGACGTCGACATGCGTCAACGGCAGCGGGTGGCAGAGCGGAATTAAATCTGCCGTTCGTTTAGCGGCCATAATCCCGGCCAGACGGGCGGCTTCGAGCGGATCTCCCTTCGGCGTGCGGTGTTCACGCAGCGCCGACACTGTTTCGCTCGTCATTAATACGCGCGCCGACGCCACCGCCCGTCGAGAAGTAATCTCTTTGTTTCCAGTGTCGACCATCCGCACGCGGCCGTGCTCGTCGACGTGAGAAAGCTGTGTCATCGCGCAGAGTAGATAACAAAAACAGGTGGCAATCAAGTAGTTCTCGACATTCGACCATGTTTCCGTCTATTCTTCGACCGACCGGGACGAGAGCCTCATTCGAGTTGCTCTCAAGCTCTCCTTCCCACTTCTCGAGCCTGGGTTAGTTCTGTAGTAATAATCGAGCGGTAACAAAATCCGAATTATCGACATTGAACGTAGATTCGCGTGTGATCGTACATTAACGACTTACTTGAAACTCGGAGGTCCCCTGTGTTCGAAACAGATAAGGAAGTGCTGGATTGGTATGAGCAACAACCCCGCGCTCTATCAAAAGAGTACGTCGCCGGCATAAAGTGGAATGAGATTAAGAATCATCCGATCAACCCCGCATTCCTGCCGGTGCTCGTTTACATGCGCGACATCGAATACTTCACTGACATGTATTATCAGGAGCTGCGCCGCACGCCGACCGGCAAGGATCCGATAATCAAAAAGTTTATGGATCGCTGGAGCATCGAGGAGCTGCATCACGGCAACCTGCTCAATCGCTTCTTGGAAGAAGCCGGATATCCGACCGGGAAAAACTGGCAGGCCGAAGCGACGCGCAAGATTCCACGACTTTACACGATCGGAAGTTACCTCGTTGATCATGCCTCACGTCCGTTTGGAAAATACTTTCACGGCGCGCACATGGTGTGGGGAGCGATCAACGAGATCACGGCGATGAACGCTTACCGCAGGCTTTCAGATCTCGCCGGTCATCCGGTGCTGAAACAACTGCTGATCGGGATCGTGCAGGAAGAGTCGATTCACGGCAGCTTCTACTGGAACGTTGCGCGCGTGAAGCTTCGTGAGACGGAGTTTTCGCGCAACCTCGCGCGCTTCATCATCGGCAAGTTCTGGAGTCCGGTTGGACAGGGAGCGAAGCCGAAGGACGAAGCAAACTACGTGATGGCGACGCTGTGGCCGGGTAAAGAAGGGCTGGAGCTCTTCGATCAGAAAATCGCCAGCCGCATCGAGCGCTTACCGGGCTTTATTGGATTCAAAGGACTGACGGAGAGAGTTGCGCCGATCGTGCAGAAAAGCGTGACCGCAAACCTCGCCGCCGCCGTGTGTGCGTCTTTGTTGTTGAGTTAACTGTAGGGGTGGCCCTCCGTGGCCACCCGTTTCGTCAAATAATGCGTGTGTCGAAGGACGGGTGGCCACGGAGGGCCACCCTACAGTTAAGGTAGCCGGACGACATTAACTAACGATCCGGCTTCGATCGCTTTAGCGTTTGCGGGAACGATCACGAGCGCGGTTGTTAACGCAAACGCTACGAAGTCAGACGAGCCGCCCCACTTCAACGGAAACGCCACCAGCTCTGCATCGTCGTTACTCGTGAGCTGAGCAGGCAAATAGCTTTCACGCTCCGCTGTTCCCTTAACACTACGAGCCAGCACGGCAGTCTCGCGTTTCAGCGCGGGTTCTGCTGTGCCTTGCATCGCGAGCAGTGCGGCGCGCGCGAACAAGTTGAACGTTACTGATACTGAAACAGGATTGCCGGGCAGTCCGAATACGAGCGTGCCGTTCGGTAGACGCGCGAAGACAGTCGGCTTACCGGGACGAAGTGCGACGCGTTCGAAGAAGATTTCTGCGTCGAGCTCTTTGAGTGCTGCTTTGGTGAGGTCGTAAACACCCATCGACACGCCGCCCGAAGTCACGATCAGATCGCAACGTTTCGCAGCTTCAGCTACTTGATTTTTTAGAAGGGAAGTTTCATCCCCGGTGAGCGGCATGCGTTCTGTGACTGCGCCGGCTAGTTCAGCGTAGGCACTGATCGAGTAGTTGTTCGAATCGCGAATCTGATCCTGACCAGGTTTCTGATCGACTGAGACAAGCTCAGACCCTGTTGCGAGTACAGCCACGCGCGGCTTTCGAAACACTTCGACTTGCGCATAACCAAACGCAGCCAGCACGGCCATCATCGCCGCGTTGATTGTGGTGCCGGCACGCAACACAACCTCACCCGCTTTGATTTCAGAACCACGCTTAACGATCGATCTTCCTGTCTCGACAGTCTCGAGTAGCTCGACGACCGTGCCATCTTTCAGTTCGGTAGTTAACTCAACCTGCTGCACGCTGTCGGCGCCTGCGGGAACCGGCGCGCCAGTCATGATGCGCACCGCCTGTCCCTCTTCCAACTGGTTGTGCCAACCCTTGCCCGCCGCCGACTCACCCACGATTCGCAAACGCGCCGGAACAGCACTCACATCCTGCGCGCGCACTGCATATCCGTCCATCTGCGACCGGTCGAACGGCGGCAAATCCGTGTCCGCTACGACGTCCGCAGCCAGCACCCTTCCCAACGTCTGCTCGATCCGCACACGCTCGGTGGCAAGCGGAGCCGTCTGCTGCCTCACAATCTGAATAGCTTCCGCGACCGATATCATCTCTGCTTTGTGGCCAAAAAACCGAAAGGCCGGTTTTGGACCGGCCTCTCAAGGTTGGCGGAGGCGTTCAGCCTCAATTGGTTACCGTCCTCACCCCGGCAACCACATTCACCGTTGGGTTGAATTGTAGTCAAATCTGCCGCGCGGTCAAGCGTGGCGACAAAATTTTTCCGGAGTGCCCGAATTTTTCTGGGATTTAATACGTGAACGTCCAGACTTGTTGGGAGACAAGTCTCTCGCGAGCGACTTAAAGGGAAAAGTGGCGGAGCATACGGGACAATCTTCGCAACCTTTTCCTGTCGCCACCGGCAGAAATGCTCAGTTTCTTGCAACAGTTGCGAGAAGCGGTTTAATAGCTGCCCACAACGCTTAGACAGCGTTCCCAATGTATGCCCTTCTGTCGAGTAGGAAAACCTGTTCTCTGACGGGTTACTTCGACGGGATGAAGGCGAAGCCCGGCGTACCCACGCCAATCGTTTAGCTAGTTTATGTTTTTCTGGGACTGTGTCTGCTTGGCAGTTGTTGAGTTTTACCGTGGGGATTAGGTATCGGAAGAAACTGAGTGCCGGAAAGCGCGTCGAAATGCTCACCGATCAAGCGAGTCAACCCTCACTACCCGCCGCCGATGAGCAGAACGTGGCGGCGAAATTCGATAACCGAACAGACGACCCGCAACCTTGACATATCCCGCGTCGCTGATCAGGTAAGTTGTGGTACGATTTACGTCACCTTCGATTCCAATTCTTGATTGTGCGTAGAAACGCGTATCTTCAGATGACAACCTCTTCCAACGACTCACGAAGGTGAGTAAGCGCTTTAATAATATCTTCACAGGTCTTACACCCTGAAGCCGTATGCTCAAAGACCTGTCTCAATCGCGACACATTAAGCGCTTCAGCATCTTCAGGACCGTAGTCATCGAGCTTACTTACGTCGAGTAATCCATCAACGATTACTCCATCAACAGCATTGAATAACGCATAAACATCTCCAGCCTCAGAGTCGTGGCACTCTGCTGTGGTGAGTTCAGTTTTCAATGTCGTTCCTCCTGACGATACAGTTCGACCAGTTGACTATCGCCTGATAATCAAATCCGCAGTTCGAACCCCGGGACCTATTTACGTTTTTGATTGGGTCGGCTGGAAGCCGGCAAAATCGGGAAGCTTATATCACACAACCGAAGCGTTGTATGCGTCGTTAAGAAAAATTTAGGCCGCGCGAATGGATTTCTTTACGGCAAATAGGATCAGCTTATAAGCGATGGCTAAACGGTTGGCGGGATCCTTATTCACGAGCCTTAGAAGCGGAAGATTTTTTTTAAGGACGCCTTTCTGCCACGCAACTAAATGCCGTTGCACTGTAGACACTGATAGGTGTGTCACGTCTGAAATCTGCTTCAGGGTCATCTTCCCCGCGCCCGAAAGAATAACGATTCGGAGATCAATCGGACAGGAGTTGTCGAGTTCCTGTTTCACTACTGAATAGATAGCAGCGCTAAGTTGTTCGCGAAGTGCAGCAGCTTCCTTCTCAAGCAGAGTTTCCGCTGGTGAGTTTGGATCAGAAGATCGTATTGGGAGAGGCGCGCCTTCTGCTGATTTAACACTCCCGTTGATACTTTCTGCGGCGACCGAACGGACGCGATAATTCCCTTCCACGCGATTGTGCCTGATTTGGTTCAGGCACCAATATTTTGCGCACTGATGGCACCAGGAGAGAATGCAGTCGGTCAGTGGACTGTTGTTCTTGTTTTCGATCGTCTTGATGTTCTCGGACAATTTGTCGAAAACAGCGTCACGTATATCACTCGCATCAAGTTTGTACTTGTAAGCCGTTCGCTCCGATATCTCCCATAGGTTCTCCGTGAACCATGGACTGAACTCGAATGCGTGTAGTGATTCCTTGTTTCCGTTAATAGAGTCAATGATGAGTTGATTGATCTCTCTGAGATTGAAGTCTGCGTTAGCCACGTGTCCATCCTCCTGTCTTGCCCAACTAACTGGGCGCTAGAACGATTGCGAGAACTTTCGGACTTTTGCGACTGTTAACGGGGCGGGTCGGACCGTCGGTTAGGTGATGACGGTTACCCCCGCCCCTATGAAGTTACCAACCTAAACTTTAGACGTCAGCCGTGAAGATTCGGCTCGTTAAATCTGAGTTAATTGTTATGCCGCCAATTTCGAGTTGAACTCGTCGGCGAATTTGGTGTTGAACTCCTTTGCGAACCCCTTGGACCATGAGAACTTCGTGAACTTTTCCGCCTTTACTGATGAAGCGGTAAAGGAAGTCTTGTCTCCTAAAAACATGACACCCCAGTCCTTGTTCTCTTTCTTCTCAACAAACTGGTTGAACACACTTGTGAACTGCGCCGGCTTGAATGCCTGTTTCTCGTCAAACTTTGAAACCGTGGTCCACTCATCCTTGGTCCACTCATCTTTAAGCGTGCCCTTCACTGACTGCGAGTAAGGTTTGTTGAGTGAGCTCACCGCAACATTGTCAAAGTCTTTGCCGTTGACCTGGGCGTGCGACTTTGGTGTAAAGAAGTTGATGGCGATGATCGCGATCACGATCGCAAATGCGAAAGCGGCGATTCCGATGATGATGCTGCTGTTGTTGTTCTTGTTGATCTCGTCCTTCTTAGTCATTGGTGTTTTCTCCTCGCTAAAGAAATTTTGTTCCGTCCAGCTTGAAGACACCTGAGATCTCATGATTTCCCATCTTTTTTCGTGTGGCGTTTTGCCGCAGACTTGGACGGTTAGATCGGGCGAGGTTTGCTGCCAACAGCGCACTGTTCGCATGGACGCCCTGATAGAAGAGTAGATGATCAGGAGGGGTTATTTTGTGACTGGAGATACTGGAGATATGAAAAATAAGCTACGGCGTGACCAGCGAACAAGATCACAGGCAACGCGTAGTTCGACGTGAAGATCCTGTCACCTGCTCGCTGGTATTCCGTATGTAGATCATAATGCTCCCATCATGAAATGGGTTTAATATGATCCCTATCAGACTTCGGTTGATCGTCCCGATCCGCTGTTTCAGCGACCTCACGAACGGCTCCTCGAAGCTCATTAAGTGCGGTAATAATTTCACGGCATTGCGAACACCCGGTTAGGGTGTGTTTCCAGACCTCTCGTAAACCGGATACGTTGAGAGCCTCTGCATCTGCCGGACTGTATTTATCCAACTCGCTGACATCGAGCACCCCGTTACGAATGATCCCATTGACAGCGTTAAAAAGCGCATAAATGTCGATTCCTGCTTCGCTGTCATGGAACTCATCGTCACTACTTGCTTGCATGGCCGGCCTCCCTCGGTTTTCGAATGACAGAAGTGACGGCCAGTTTGAGTCAATAAAAAACCGGGATTGAATGATCCCGGGGAGTGATCCATTGAACTCTTGCAACGACGACACCGCCGCACCTTGCCGTGTCACTAAGCTATGCTTTAGATGCAGGCCGGGTTGGCCAGACTGCGTTAGCTCAGAATCCTCGCGCTTGCGAAATTCTTCAGTTGTCGGGCAAAAGCAGCTGAGCTTGCCGGTGGACAAGCTCAACAACCTCTCTGTCACTGTCTTTTTACTCATCGCTTTATACTTCCCTTCCTTATCAGTAGTTTCTGTTTCTGACTCAAAATTCGCTGCACCTCTCCGATTGGTCGTTTGATTTCACGAGCAATTTGGCGGAGATCTTTTCCTTCATGCTTCCATTTTCGGTAAACGATTTCGGAGATGTGTTCGGGATTGATGCCCGGAATGTGATCCTCCTTGGCATTATCGTTTCTGTTGTTCATGGGTTTGTCTCTCCTTATCCATGTCGTTCAGTCTTAATCGAACCGGATGGAGCGACTCCCTTCTTTGTATTGTTCAGACCCGAAATGCCTGGGGAGCCGCTCGCGTTACCTCACGCGGCTAATGCCAGACGCCCACGCGTGCAACGCTCATCGTTACTGAGTGGCTCACAGTTTTGCCTGATCCTGTAACCAGCTTATCGGATTTGGTGATGTATGTTCTTGAGCTGATAATTGATATAAAGACCAAAAACAGAATACTCAGAATCGCTTTCAATTTCATGATAGTCCTCCCTACTTTCTGACCGTCAACCCCAAGACACGCAAGGGTCAGAGATTTCTCATGCGCTTTTGGCGATTGCGGATTGAGAACAAATCGAGGGTTGAGTGTCTTGAGAACGGGGAACGACTTAAGGAGGATTAAGATTATGAAACCAAATACAGCGGAGAAGGTTAAACGCTATTCTCTATTTTTCCTGGGAGTTGGAGCTCATCTATCGGTCGTGTTTGCTCTTTTTCTGAGTGCATTTGGGGTAGACCCGGCAAAGCTCTCACTTTAGGCTAGTAAAAAGAAAGGAGTTGGCGGAGCATACGGGACAATCTTCGCAACTTTTTCCTGTCACCACCGGCAGAAATGCTCAGTTTCTTGCAACAATTCAAATCGATCTCAATGTAAGCCATACGGCGGAAGGATTATCACGAAACCCGCTAAAACTCTGGATCAAGTTTTCTAAACGTTTCCGCGCGTTCTGGATCAGTCTTTTCTATGATGCGAGCTTCCGCTTCTCGCCAATTTCTTTCTGCCGCTTTGATGATCACCCCGCCGAATTGCTGCAAGAGTTTGTTTTGTGCCTCGCGCTCTCGCATCCCTTCGCCTGAAATGTCGTAACGCCCTTGTGCGGGATCGCTCGGTCGATTAAGCGCCGCGCTAACCGCAGATTTTACAAAGTCCCGGATCTCGGTTGCGACGATCTTGCGAATCTCGTCCTTATCATCTTTATCGAATGCCATAATCGCCCCTTTCGGTTCTTATAACGAGTCAGGATCTTAACACAGTGCGGATCACTTCGGCAGGTTGAGCTTGTCATCGATCAGCACATCGGTTGAGACGCCAGCGATCCTCGCATATTTCAGCAAGACCGATAGCGGCGCCTCACGTTTGCCGCGCTCATACTCTGAGATGCTCGCCGGGTAGAGCGCCGCTTTGAACCGCTAACCTTTTGATCATCTCAGGGTGAGTCAGACCTAAACTCGTTCTGATCTGTCGCAGTTTGGTGCGTGCTCCGCTTTGCGAAGGGCGGTATGGAGAGGGGATGCCGCACGGCCAAGCCCCGTGAACGTACACTTGGGCAAGGGTGTTGCAATTGTGGGAGACAGCGACACCGTTTTTGGTGTGCGCTTATTAACTTTTGGACTCGTCTCCCGCCCTTAACCGCGTCCGAACAGCGTCGATGAGATATTCAATCGGTTGGCCTTTTGCGACAATCATATCGCCGATTGATGTGCCAGGATAACCCACAGGTCTTGTCCGGGCATCAGCATACTCGAAAATCTCTAAAAGCTCCGTGCGAATCAACTGCAAAAGAGCGTTACGTTGCTCAGGTGAAAAACTCAGGTCGCTCATAAACTTCTTCCTTCGGGTAATTATTTTGTGAACTTCAATCCTAAGTGATCGCCCGGCGCACCCGTCAAGTCTTCTAGAGCATAGGAAAACCTCGGTGGCTGTTAGCTGGAATGCTCAGGAGCAGCTATTTACATAAATTTGACTTTAGATGATTCCGCTGGTTTAGTTGACACATGCAAACACGAGTGACGCTCGAAATACGGAATTTCTCGAAACACATCGAATACGCACCAGTTGAACGGGACACACCGCGAAACTCCAACCATGGATTTCGAAATGTAAAAGGACGCCCAGACGAGGCGCTTCTGATTCCAGAACTTCAGTATAACGAGACTCTGAAAAATGCCATCTTAGCGATCAGTGATCGACCTACCCCATTTTTTACAATGGGTTGCGAGCAGAGTCTTAACGAGAAAGAAAGCCTCCATTGGATGAGAGGGTTCATTGAACTGGCGTTCAATCATCGCGATCTGATTGTGGATGCGCAGAGTTATTTCAAATTATTCTTCGACTTCAATTTTGCTGTCTTCGATAATAACTTCGACCTGCCGGTTACATTCTCTTGGCAACTCGAAGGAGCGGAGTTAGGGGATTTGAGGGGATTTTCGGTGGCGATCTGGATCACTACAGGCGATTTGAAGGATGCTTCGACGGCTCAACAGGTTTGGGAAGCCTCGGTTCAATTTCTCACGCAGTTTCTTCGATCCGTGCCAACTTGGCGAAGATCAGCGCCAATCTACTAGAGTCGTCGGCTGCGCGCGTCCCAAAAACACTTCTATTTCACGCCTGACCGCCTATTGTTGCTGCTTTGGTGGCTCCATTGCCTCAAAAAACGTTAGACCACAGTGTGAACATTGAACCAATACGCGACCATCCATAGGCAACATATACGTGAACTTGGTCCAATCGCTGTTACCGCAACGTCCGCAGATTATCCGCCCCTTAAACTGTTGGCACATTTCATCCGGTGGTGCGGTGAGCGTGTGACGTTTCTCAGTGCGCATTGTACGCCGTTTCAAAGATTCAACTCCAGATCGTCGTCCACGATCTGATTCATTTCGACATTCGCAAGGCGAGCATAGGCAAGCACAATCTCAATATATGGCGTGCTTTTGTCGCGCTCATAATTCGAGACATTTTTGGAAGTGATTTTGACTCCGGCCTGTTCGTTAAGCCGCTCTGCCATTTCCTGTTGAGATAAGCCACGCGCCTCACGGATCTG
>DASYFE010000074.1:0-62078 GCA_036498585.1 Pyrinomonadaceae bacterium
GCCGAAGGCGTTCGCTAATTTCAGCCCAGGGTTGGAACGTAGTGACAACCCTGGGTTAACAACCCAAAGAACTCTTAACCCTGAAAGGGTTCGCCAACCGCCGAACCCTTTCAGGGTTGGCGTTTTTTATTCCCTGATCCCAGGGTTCTCGCTGCGCTCGAACCCTGGGCTGAAATTAGCGAACGCCTTCGGCGTAAAAATTTCAAACCCAACGTTGCCGAAGTTTTCGGCGTTATCATCCGAGCGTGACCGATGCATTGGCCTCGAATGAACCACCAACCGAGACGCTCGCGCTGGCGTTTAGATCCAACAACTGTCCCGGCTGCAGCAATCGCGGGTTTTCAATCCCATTCGCGGACGCGATGTCCTGCCAGTTGTCGCCTTTGCCCTGACTGTCAGCCATGCTCTGCACCGACTTGCCTTGCGGCGCGGGCGTCAAGGGTCGCGTGCCCGGCGACTGCTTTGCGCCTGGACCAGCCGTCGCCCTGAACGTGAACTCGGTGATCTTCTGCTGCGTCAAATTGATCGTCACGCTCGCGCGCAACGGCCGCCCGTCACTCGAAAAAAACTCGAGCGACTCCTCCATCGACTCCATGATCCCGTCGAATTGAAACGATCCCCAGATGAACCGCACCGCGGGTGGCACAAACTTGTCGCCTTCAGGCTTCGGCGTGATGAAGTACGCGACTTTCGCCGTCAACTTTCGGACGTCTTGCTCCTTCTTCTGCTCCGGCGGCATCGGGGCAGTGACGTCAAACCACAACTGCAAACTCAGCTTCGTTGTGCCCGCGCCGACAAACTGCCGCGCCGGCGTGCCTTTCTGATCGCCTGCGCCCGACGGCGTCGCCACCTGGTTCGCAAAGCTGACCTTCAGCGTCTCAGGATTGAACTGCACCTGACACTTCTTGTCGGTGTTGATCTCGTTCTTAAACTCGGCGTCGAGTTCTCGAAGCTCAGCTTTTTCGAGTTTTTGTGAGTCAGGCATCGAAAATCCTCACGGTTTCTTCAACGTCAACTTCTCGTAAGCGATCTGCAACTCTTCAATCGCGACCGCACCATCCTTCGCATTCAACGGCGGCGACTTCAACTTCACCGGCACGCACCGCGACAACTGAAACCGCGCGCGCTCCGTCTCGCCGTCGGAGGCGAAGATCACGACCTCCGCATCCGCTCGCAGCGACTGATCGGTGAGCATGAGATTGAACCAATCCCAAAGCTCGAGATTCGAAGTCATGCCACGCTTCATCGTCACTTGCCCGAAAGTGAGTGGACCAGTCAGACGGATCTGTCTGCCGTTGTTCCCGCCTTCACGAATCGTCTTCACGTCCATCGTCATTTCCAAACCATCGCATTCGGCGAACGCAGCATCGACAACCTGCATCGCCACGCCGTCAACCTTGATCTCGACCGCGAAATTAAACGCAGTGAACGGATACGCAACCTGTTCCTTCTCAGGATTAGCCACGAGCTATCTCACCTCCAGTGCCTGCGTGCGATCGCTTGTTTGGACCAGGCGAATCGTCAGAAAGCGCATCGGCAGCGACGGCGCGACGCGCAGCTCGATGATGAAGCGCCCGAGATCGACGCTCTGCGGCGTGTTCAGCGAACTGTCAGTCGCGACCTGGTACGACGTTGCCGGATTCGCGCCCGCAAACGCGCCACGCTCAAACATTCCATCGAGCATTTCAGTGAAGCCGCGATCGACCGCGCGACGAAACGCGGCGCTGTTTGGCTCGAAGACGTAAGTGACGCCGAGCTGCAAAGCCTGGCGACGCAGCAGAATCAAGAGGCGTCGCACACCGATCTCCTGCAAGTCTTCATCGGCGCTCAAAGTGTCAGAGTCGAGCACGAGAAACCCGCGCGGCTCCTGTCGCACGATGTTGACGAGCGCGTCCTGAAGCGCGAGACGTCTTTCGGGTAGTAGTCCAGGGCTGAGCGCGACGACGCCACGCAATGGGCGATTGGCTGGCGCGATCCATGCGCCGCGCGTCAAAGCCGATTCGGCGATCGAGCCGCTGACTGCGCCACACGGCGGCATCGAGATGACGGTATCGTTCCGGTCTTCACGACCGATCAGCCACGGGTGATAGACCGCGCCGTAACTGAACACGTTGACTTCGCCAAAGCTGAGTGCGGAAACGCCTTCGGTTGGCGGAGCGACATTCGGCGTCGCGCGCAGCAGGCCCGTGTGTTCGATCGCTTTGTCTTCGCGATAGTGCTCGGGCAGCGACAACACGCCGAACATGTCGCCGCGCGCTGCACAAAATCTTAATAACGATCGCTGCACGGCAAGCAGCACGTCAGGCGTGTAGTCTTTCGTGTCGACGATCCAGCGCGAGTCTTCGTCTTCAACTCGAACTGCAACGCCGTTGGACCAGTCGCTTGTATCAGCACCGATGATTGCCCGCACGCGATAGTAGTAATCACCGGTCCGGCGGCCGTAGAGCGTGAAGCTGCTTGTTGTACCTTCGAAGACCGCCACTGCATCGGAGAAGTTTGGCTGCGACGATTCTTCGAGCACGTAGTCTGCTTCCTGTGGCGGTGACAATTCCCAGCGCAGCGATAAGTTTCCATCGCTGCTGAACTGCGGAAACGCGAACAACTGCGGTGGCTCGATGATCTTTATCGAGCAGCTCAGGAAGTTGCCCCATTCAGGCTCGTGCACCGGTTTGATTGGCGATGGCTCGGGCGGCTCGGGATCGCAACTGCTGAGCCCCTGTGTTTTCTTCGGCGCTGGATTGCAGTCGAGGAAGTGCCACCATTCGGGACGTAATGGAGGCGCCGATGGTTGAGGAATAACAAGCGGCTCGCGCTCGTGTTTCACCCAGCCCGAGTGGACCGCATCCGGCACGCCGATGATCGTCGCTTCCTCGAGTGGAAACGCCGCGTGTATGCCGGTCAATTGACGCGGGCGCGGTGAAAGGTACTGAAGGAAGTCGGCGGTTCCCGCGAGATTTGCAGCGCCGATGTCAACGAGATCGCGATCTAAAAACAGCGTCGCATCAAATTCCGCGAGCCCGTCGCGTTCTCGTTCACTGCCGGGCAGCGCGATCGGGCCGAGATAATTTTCAGCTAACCCCGGCATCAACAACGGAAAGAAGATCTCGTCGACTGGGCCAAGTCCGGCGAGTGGAAAACGAAACAGATCGCCGACTTGCTTCCAGAGCAGCGTCGCCGGGTTTTCAGTAGTGGGTGTGTCAGTCGGGCGATAGACTTCTTCGTCCGTCGGCAGCAGCGCCCAGAAGCGCTCGTGATCCGGCGCGAAGCCGAGATCGCTCAGGCTGATCGAATACTCTTCCGCTTGTCGCACCCAGATCTCGAAGCTGAGACGCTCACCGGCCGGAGTTGCAACAGGAAGCGGATTTGGTGGATCGATGACGCGAGACGCGCTGCCTGATAACACCGGCACGCCTTCGTCGCCACTCGTGAAGTCGAGACTATCGACTGTCATCCACCATTGATGGCTGCCCTGATCGATCCTGACGATCGAGCCCGGTTGTGGCGCATCGGCGAGCGGGCAGTCGAGTAGCTTTAGCGTGACCTTGTTGTTTACGAAGACTGCGTTGTAGACAATTTCAAATGCATCGATGTCGTCTTCAACGTTTGGCGGTGCGCTGAGTTGTTCACGTGTGAACACAGCCGCCGTAACAGGCGTGTCCGGAGACGGCGCACTCGGATCGTTCGCGATCGACAACAGCCAGACCACGCGACTCGCAGTCGCATTCAGCAACGGTGTTGCGGGCGGACTCGACAACACGCTCGTGATCGTCTGCAACGCGAGCAACACCGAAACACCCGCAGCGTCGTACGTCAGACGGATCATGTCGCCCACCGCAAGCGGATTCGACGGATCACGCACGATCGACATCCCGTAACCAACACCGTCCTGCTGCAACGCGCCGTTGACCTGGATCGGTCGCGACAGCAACGCGGTGCTCACTCGCAGCGCGTCAGACCAACTGCCTTCCGATCTTCCACGCGCAAACGCCGGTGTGATGCTTCCGATCTGCCCGTTCGGGTTGAACTCAGCGCGAGCGAGATATGGAATCGGGAAGTAGTTGTAGCGCGCGCGATTCAGCGGCTGAGAAATATTCGCGGTTTGTCGCGCGACGCGAATGATCCAACAGCGCTGTCCACCATTACGGAAAAACGCACGCACCGCCGGCCCAAGGTGCGCGTGAATCTCTTCACCGCGCACGAGGTCCCACGCGAGTGGCGCGTCGTCACCGAAGATTGCCGTGAACTGCGGTTCCGACTCCACAGCCACCGGTGTTTGCAATGGTCCCGAAGCTGCGAACCCTACAAACACGGCGATGTCCATGCGAGGCAGAACCTCGGGCAATGGTGGCGCCTGAGTTTCGAACTGAAACCCGGGCAATCTTCTCGGCGCGCGCGCACTCATTTACCTACTCCATTTCGAGTCGTTCGTAGGCGAGTGTGAGCTCTTCCATCGCGACGTCAGTTCCCTTGGCGTTAACCGGGCCACTGACGTGCTTGATGATTTTTGCGCGCAGCAGTTTCCAGGTTTGGACCACGGCTGTGTGATCTTCGTTTTGCAACTGGATCGTGACGGTGCGCTCGGCGTTCTGATTTCCGTTGCGAATGTCGTTGAGCCACTGGTAGAGATTGAGTGAACCGATGACTCCGCGTTTCATCGTGACGTCGGTGGCTTTGTTCAGGCCCGTGATCTTGCGCACGCTGTTCTCTTTCGAGTTGCCGTTGCGATATTCGGAGACCGTGACTTCCATACCGATGTTGCTGATCTCCTGGAAGCCTGCTTCCGGTCCATCAGTGTTGCCCGTGCCGAGGTCGACGAGAAAGTTGAATTGAACGTAAGGGCGATCGCGTAGAACTGCCATAAAGTCCTCCTTCAGATCTCAGAATTCTTCTCTGTGCAACCTCTGTGTTCTCTGTGTCTCTGTGGTGACTCTTCTAAATCTTTAACCACAGAGACACAGAGAACACAGAGGTTGCACAGAGAAAACCAACTGCTAAACCTTGCGGTCGGCGGTCCACTGGCCGATGCGGAAGATCACGAACTCCGCCGGGCGCAGCGGCGCGAGGCCGACGAGGCAAACGAGCCTTCCGTTATCGAGATCGTTCTGCGTCATCGTCGATCGATCACACTTCACGAAGAACGCCTTCTCCGGCTTGTCGCCCAGGAGGGCACCCATCTGCCACTCGTTGAGCATGAAATCCTCGATCGTCCGGCGCACGTTGCCCCAGAGCGCTTCTCCATTCGGCTCGAAGACCGCCCATTGCGTGCCTTTGTCGATCGAGTGTTCGAGGTAAGCGAAATAGCGACGCAGGTTCACATATTTCCACTCGGGATCGGAGCTGATCGTGCGCGCACCCCAGAGCCTGAAACCGCGCCCTTCGAAGAAGCGGAAACAGTTGATGCCTTCCGGATTGAGAACGTCCTGCTGCGACTTGTTGAGCAACTTCTCAAAACCAAGCGCGAGATTCACGACCTCGTTCGCCGGCGCTTTGTAGACCGCGCGATTGATATCGTTGCGCGCGTAGATACCGGCGACGAACCCACTCGGCGGCAGATTGATCTCCTTGCGCGTAACCGGATCGAGCACGCGAACCCACGGGTAATAAAGCGCCGCGTAAGTCGAATCAAACCGCGCGCGCAACGCCCGCACCTGTGAAATGCTCTGGCCCTGGCCGCTGTCGAGTACCGCGATGCGATAGCGCATGCGACTCGCGTGACTGATCAGCAGGTTGATGATCGTGTTTGCATCGGCGCGATAGCCGTTCTCGTAACCAAACGTCGAGCCGGGCGCGGCGACGATCGAGATGTCTTCGATGTCTTCGAAGATCTTGAGACCAGTCTTGCCAGGCTCTTCAACGCCTTCGTACTCACTCGCACTCGGACGCGCGCCGTCGTTGCCGCCAGTCAACGAGACTTCAACAAACAGCGGCTCGTCAGGATTTGAGAAGTCGGTCGCGTTGAGTCCGAAGATTGCCGTCAACACATCGACGCCGGTCGTCACGCTACTTCCGAGGTCGATAACGATCGGCAACGAACGCGCCTGCGCGAGATTGTTCGGATGCGCCGCAAACCTTGCCGAGAGCGAATCCGGCATACCGGCTTGAAGGTGACCCGGCTCGACCGGCAGCGCCGCCCACGTTTCCGGAAAAGTGCTCGGGTCGTTCGGAATCACAGTCACGCTCACCGTGACGGTGCGGATAACGTCGCCGCCGTCAGCGTGCAGTTGGTCGAGCCCCAGCTCGCTGCCCGGACTACCGGACGATCTGAAGATCCACGCCTGCGTCTCCTGATCGAACGACGAGCGGAACAGTTGACCTGTGCCGAGTGGACTACCGATCGGGCTCGACGTGTCAGCCATCCAAACGACGTCGCCGTCGAAGAGCCCGGCCACGCGGGCATCGCCAAATTCGTTAGTGCCGAGGACGTTCTGGCCCACGAGTAGATCGAAACGAACGCGCATGTTCCCCGCTTCGCCTGGAAAGCGCGCGCTGATCGTGACCGCGCCGTTTCCGCCTGACGTGGGTAAAGTCGCGCTCGCACGCCCATCATCATCGTCGGCCGCAGGCCGGAAGACGCGGGACACGTAGAGACGTTTGCCACCCTCTTCGAAGAACGCCCGCGCTGCGTGCCACAGGTAGTTGTCCATCCCGGGAGCGTCGGAGAAGTTCAACTGTTGCCGGTCTCCGTAGGTGCGCTCGAATTCCCCCAAACTGGTGATGATATCGGGTTCCAAATCGAGCGGTCCGTATCGAGCCGGGCCGATGAAACCCGTCGTGGTCGTGCTAACTCCTTCGATCGATTTTGACCGAAACGATGTCTCCTCGACGTAAACTCCCGGAGCAAGGTATTCAGGCATGACTCCTCCTTATGGCGGTGACACCGCCGGGGTTATGAACAACACCGAATCACGCGGTTGCGACAGTGGCGAAGGCGGTGACGACGGTGATGGTCTGGATTTCAAGATCAGCTCGCGACCGAATCGCAAGTTCGTTTCCAATATTTCTGTTTGGTCTGCATCGGCCCACAACGTTGCGGCCGGCTGCGATAAAGTGAATCTAAGATCCGGCAGTGGTGGTCCCACTTCTTCTATGAAATCAGCGGGCGATGCGACCGGGCGCACAGGCGTGTAAAACGCGTGCAGCTCTAACGGCCATACTTGTTCCGTCAACGGCGCACTCGTTGCGATCGGCGGTGAACCTAGCGGCGATCCCGGCGGCGATACCGAGGCAAATGACAAAGGTGATGGAAAAGCGAAGATCACCGCGATACGGCCCCTGTCGTCTGCGATTCCGCGTCCAAGGAATTTGCCGGCGGTGAACGCTTCGATGACGGCCCATGCTGCCGGCGCATCGATCGACGTGTCCCACAAGTCAGCGCGAATGACGGCCATTCCGGACGCGACGCTCTGTGTTGGCGCTGGAAATAGCGGCACGGTTGTGCGTTCAGAAAGCGGAGAATCGAGCCACTTGAAAACGCCTTCAGCCGGAATGCTCGCCGTGAACTGAAACGGTTGAAAACGTCGCTGCTCGTCAGTGACTTCGATCACGAAATCTTTGTTGGGCGGATCGGGATGGTCCCAGTAAGCGCGCGATCCGTCGCCGATTTCTCTCGCACGTAAGCCGTAACCATGATGTAAGACGTAAACGCCTTTGCGATTTGCGACCGCTTGGCTTTTAGCAGTAGGCCGAGCGACCGGGTATGCCCAAACACTCAAGCCATCGCCGACAATCGTGCCAGTGGTCGTGTCGTGAAAGCGCAGCCCGAGCGGCGCGACCATGGTCAAACGATCGAGAGTGATGAACGGCGCCGCCATTGTCTAAACTTTTCCTACTCCAAACTCGCGCGTCTGCACTTCCGCGTATTCCGTGATCGGCATTGACGACTGGATGTGCAACATGCGCGCGAGGTAACCGACTGAAAGTTGCAGACTGCTTTTGCTGACGCCCCAGAAGTTGTTCAGGTCCTGGAGCGTGAGTGAGTCGAGAATGATTTCGACAGTCTCGCCTTGTTTGAAGATCTCGGGTTCCGGGCCGTAGTTGTTGAGCAAGCCTGTCGGCAGTACCGGCACGTCTTCAAACATGCGAATGGTCCAGCCGAGCAGTCGTTGCTGTCTGACTGCGGTGGGCGCCCAGGCAGTCGCGATGTAATAGAGATCCACCGGAATCGGTGGACGGAAGCGACGTCCATCAGGGCCGGTGGTTGGCGGCAGGTTGCGGCGCGACGTGTTGGCAGCGATGCGGTAAAGAAACAAGGAAATACCTTCTTCCATCGGCTGCTGAAAGTTGCTCATCTGGTAAAGCTCAAACTGCGCGTTGGGAAACTGGTCGCGCGGTACGGCGTCAGACAGCAGACCCAGCATGGCTTGTCCCGTCGCGGCGATTGCCTGAAACGTTCCCATCTTCTTTTTACGCCCGGCGCTTTTTGAGCCAGCCCTTCATGCGCGATTTGAGGTCTGGCTGCGCTTTTCTACCGTCGAGGTATTCGCTGACGAAATCAGTGATACCGCTCAGCTTTTTGAAATAACGACGT
Source organism: Pyrinomonadaceae bacterium (assembly GCA_036498585.1). GTDB lineage: Bacteria > Acidobacteriota > Blastocatellia > Pyrinomonadales > Pyrinomonadaceae > PSRF01. The sequence goes on from DASYFE010000074.1 coordinate 8,528, forward strand.
TCGCCGCTCGGCACATGTGTTATGTGCCCGTGCCAAACGAACGCATTGGCATCGCCCTCAAGCCAAAGCTTGATGATGAAGGAATGAACTTTGGACTCTGTTAAGTCCATCGTTTGGGCTTATAGCGGACACGCGTCGGCACATCGTCTTGGGGTGCGTCTCGGAAACGTCTTTATCCGCGGCTGATTTTGTCGTTGGAGTGAATTGACTCGATGGATTTGATGTCGCGTTGAATGCGTCGCTGCACTCCCGAGACGATCGTTTGGAGTTGTTTCAGGCGGGTAAGAATGTCGGACGAAGAGGAACTTCGTGGGTTCTCGGTAGGTTCGGTGTATCCAATCTGATCGGATTTGATTCGTTCATAAAGCTCGACAGTTTTTCTCTCCGGTTTAACTCCGAGCTCCTGCTTGAGCGCGTGGGCGCAACGCTCAAACTGCCGCAGCGCCGACGTCCGATCGCCGGCGAGCGAATATAAGTGCATGAGTTGTCGATGCGTGCGCTCACGGGCGGGATCGTATCGCAGTATCGTCGCGCCGTAGCCCTGCGCCACTTCATACTCGCCTCGAAACTGGAGATACACGATCAGTTTGTCGAGCATCAGCAGGTACATATTCTGCAAACGCTCGCGCTCGAAGAGAATCCAGTCCTGGTAATAGCCGGGCAACAGGTCGTCGTTGTAAAGGGTTACGGCGTCTTTCAATCCGTGGGCTTTCTCGGCGTCAAGCTGTCGGCCCGGAATTCCCTCGGCGGCTGCAAACGCGCGCTCAAAATCGGCGACGTCGGTCCAGAGGTTGCTGCACGGATTCAGACTAAGCCAGTCGTGGTCCACCATCAGCACATCTGAAGTGTTTCGGCTATCGGAGTTCAGCGCGGCATGCAGGCGCCACAACGCCTGGCGCAGGTATTTTTTGGATTTTTCCGTAGACGTATCGGCCCAGAGCAGTGAAGCGAGTGCTTCACGTGAGTGGGGTCGATCGCGATGGATCAGGAGATAACTAAGTAGTTCCTGATCCTTGGTCGCTTCAAGTCCTGTTAAGAGCCCGGCATCATGATGTGCCGTGAACTTTCCAAACAATCGAAACCGTAGGCCTGGCACCGGAGGAAGCTTTCTGCGAGGAAAACCTCAATGGGGAACGCCCAAGAGTTAGATTGATTATAGTGAAGGCTAATGAGTACCTTCACCGTTACAGGGACACACAACGGCAGTCAGGGTTTTGTGGGGGTGCAAATTTCCAACTGTGCGCGTGACAATATGCCTATTTCCGAATCGTGTCAATAACAACTTTTGTCACCTTACACACACATACGCGTAATTCAGATGGAGATCGGGCCACGGGATCTTCTTCTCTGTGCAACCTCTGTGTCCTCTGTGTCTCTGTGGTGAGTTATTGCTGTGATTAGTTAACCACAGAGACACAGAGAACACAGAGGTTGCACAGAGAAGACTAGATATCCTTCCAGATTGCGCCGAGGCCGGCGTCAAATAATCGTTTATTAAACGCCGGGATGTCCTGGGACAGCAGTTCGTTGCCGCGAGATTTCAACAAAGTCCATTGGGCGTTCAGTTCTTTCATGCGATCGAGCGAGGGTTGGTTGACGCGCGGGATGTCACTTTCCGTTTGGTTGATCATGAACAGGTAGTTTGCGGTGAACTTGTTCGGGAAGTTTTCCACGTCGTCGTAGGCCTTTGACTTGCGCTGGACCATGTCTTCGTCCCACGCCTTCATTTTCTTCAAGAGGGCTTCGCCGTCTTTTTTGATCGCGCTGTACTTCTCGCCGGCCGGTAGCGAGCCGAGGAGCGATTCGAGCTGCTTCTGTTTTTCGTAGAGACTGTTGACCATGCGATGCATCGCGGTCAGCTCGGTCTCCATCGCGAACATCGTCTGGTGATACTGCGTGTAGGTCGAAGCGTCGGTCGGGTAGAGCGGGTTTGCGAGGATTTCGGCGTCAGTCGTGACGGTCTGGCCGCCCATTTTCAAAATGACGCTGTATCGACCCGGCGGCGCTTTGTGTGCGGCGAAACCGCCCTCGATGCGAACACCAGGCACGCCCACCATCGTCTCGTAACGCATGTCCCACACGAAGCGGTTCAATCCTTTGCCTTTCGGCAACGTTGGATCAGGCCGCGGCCCGGAATCGTACGTCACAAACTTCTCATCAGCTTTCGAAGAGTAACTGCGGACCGTCGCGCCCGAAGCGTCTTTGATCTCCATCGAGATCTCGTCGTCTTTCTTCAGCTCAGGCAGTTGATAATAAAGGACGACGCCGGTCGCGGGATTGACGCCGTGGAACGTGCTCGCTCCCGTAAACTCATTATCCGTCCGATCGAGCTCGCTCGAGCCGTTTACGAGATACGCACCGTCAGGCCGGTAAATCGCAAACGACGGCGCATCTTTTTTGTACTGGCGCAGCAAACTCAAATCGTCGAGGACCCAAAACGCGCGTCCCGACGTCGCCGCGATCAAGTTGCCCCTGTGAATCCGCAGATCGGTAATCGGCGTGATCGGCAAGTTCAACTGAAACGGTGACCAGTCGCGGCCACCATTCCACGAGATGAACATGCCGAGCTCCGTTCCCGCGAACAGAAGATCGCGGCGCACGTCGTCTTCACGCACGACGCGCGTAAACGCATTCGCAGGCAAGCCGTTCGTGATCTTCGTCCAGGTGTTGCCGTAGTCGGTCGTTTTATAAAGGGCGGGCGTGTGGTCGTTGAACTTGTAACGCGTGGTGGCGATGTAAGCAGTGGCCTTGTCGTGCGGCGACACTTCGATCGCATTGATCAAGCACTCTTGAAGTCCTTTAGGCGTGACGTTCTTCCAGTTTGCGCCGCCGTCTCGTGTGACCGAGACGACTCCATCGTCGCTGCCGGTCCAGATCACGCCTTTCTCGTACGGCGATTCCATGATGTAGGCGAGCGTGCCGTAATTTTCCGCGCCGACGGCTTCGTTCGTGTATGGCCCACCGCCTTTGCCCTGCTTCTCCTTCTCGTTGCGCGTGAGGTCAGGCGAGATCTCTTTCCAAGTTTGCCCCCTATCGCTCGTCTTCAGCACATATTGAGCGCCGTGAAAATAAGTATTCGGCTCATATTTGCTCCAGACGATCGGCGCGTTCCAGTTGAAACGATACTTGATGTCTTTCCCGTCCATGCCGAGATATTGAATCGGCGCGGCCATGACGTTTGTGCTCGCCTGCGCTTTAACGTCGAGCACTTCGATCGTCCCCTGGTAGCTACCACCGAGCACATACTTGACATCATTCGGATCGAACGCGAGAAACGCACTCTCACCGCCCGCCGACGGCATCCAGCTCGACGCACCAATTCCACCGCCGCCCAGCTCACGACTCGCAATCGAAACGGACGTGTTGTCCTGCTGTCCGGCGTAAATGCGATACGGAAACTGATTGTCGACATTGATCCGGTAAAACTGCGCAGTCGGCATGTTGCTTTGCGCACTGAAGATCTTGCCGCCGTTGAAAGTGACCGCGGAGCCGCCGTCGTTCGAGATAATGAAGTTGTTTGGGTTATCAGGATTGATCCAGAGATCGTGATAGTCGCCGTGCGTGCCGGAAAGACTTTCCCACGTTTTGCCCGCGTCTTTTGAACGCAACGCCGACGCGCTCAAAACATAGATCGTGTTCTCGTCTTTCGGATCGATGAACAGCTCGATGTAATACCACGCGCGCTGGACGAGTCGATGATCATTGGTGATGCGGCTCCACTTCTTCCCGCCATTGCTCGAAACAAACAGCCCGCCGGCTTCTTTATCGGAATCGCTTTCGATCAGCGCGTAAACTTTCTCCGGGTTCGAACGGCTCACCGCGATCGACATCTTGCCAAGCTCTTCCGGCAATCCGTCTTTCAGCTTTTCCCACGTTTCGCCGCTGTCAGTCGACTTGTAGAGACCGCTGCCGGGACCGCCGCTAATCACTTTCCACGGCAGGCGACCGTGTTCCCACATCGCGGCGTAAAGAATGCGCGGGTTGTTCATGTCCATCGACAGCTCGGCCGCGCCTGTTTTGTCGTCAACATACAAAACGGATTTCCAGGTCGCGCCGCCGTCGACAGATTTATAAACGCCGCGTTCTTTGGAGTGACTGTACAGAGCGCCCTGCGCCGCGACGTATACGATGTTTGGATTCTTCGGATCGATGACGATGCGCGAGATGTGTTGGCTCGCATCGAGCCCCATTTTCTTCCACGTCTTTCCGGCGTCGGTCGATTTGTAGACGCCGTCGCCATGATGCGTCATCACACCGCGCACGGCGTGTTCACCCATACCGACGTAAACAACATTCGAATCACTTTCGGCGACAGCGATCGCGCCCACGGAGCCGGTCTTGAAATAACCATCCGAGATGTTGCGCCAGCTAAGCCCCAGGTCCTCGGTCTTCCAGAGACCGCCGCCGGTCGTTCCCATGTAATAGGTCTTCGGATCACCGACCACGCCCGTGCCGCACACAGATCGCCCACCACGAAACGGCCCAATCGATCGCCACTTCAGCGGTTTGAAGATGGCGTTGTAATCGTCCTGGGCTGAAAGTGGATTTACAAAAACAAACAGAAGCAGAAACGCGAGCAGGGTTTTTGACATGCGCGGATAATACACTAAAAAAACCGCCTTTCTCTGCGGCTCTCTGCGTATCTCTGCGCTCTCTGCGTTGAACTAGCCCTTTAACGCAGAGGTCGCAGAGATACGCAGAGGGCCGCAGAGAAAAACTACATCCGGCCAATGATCTTTCCGGTTTTTCGTTCGAGCAAAACCATCGCAGTGCGTTGGGCGGGGATGGAGATGGGGAAGGGTGTTCGCGATTCGAGATGTGTGACCTGCATCTGCGTGTCGCGATCAGTTTCAGAGACGAACGTGTAAAGCACCACGTCGCGAAACAGCGACGGCAAGACGAGCACGGCGGGCGTTCCCGGTATCGCTGTAAAAATCGGCGAGACGCCGGCAGTGGAAAGCGCCAGCTTATAGAACGCCACGAGTGCAGGCATTGAGTCGCCGAGCTCCAGCGGTAACGGGCTCCATACGGCACGCCCGGAACCAAATGGAAAAATGAACGGCTGCCCCGGTGGACCTAATGACTGCGCCACCGCTTTTTCGAGCCGCTGCATCTTCTCTCCCTCGTATCGCACGAGGTATTCCCGACCAGCAATCGTGATCGTCTCCGACTCCGCGACTCGAAAATTCGTCACCGGCTGTGTTGAAAAGCTGGAAGCCGGAAGCTCGTCGATATCGAGCGGGCCTGAAACCGCGATGATTGCTCCTCGAATCGATTGTTGGAGCATCACAGTCATGCTCCTCGATTTAAAAACGACGGGCGACGGTATGATGATCAACTTCGCCTGGTCCATGTTCTCTGAGCTGCTGTACGCACTGAAGGCCTGCATCGGCACACCGCAGTGGTAGTACATCGCACGCACGCACCGCCGCGTTGCTTCAGTGGCAAAACTGCGCGGCAAAAACATGTGCGAGTGTGGAATTAGCAAGGCCACCGGCTCCGGTACGCGCTCCTTCAAATACTGACCACACCGCGACATGAACTTCGCGATCCGCAGGAAAGGCTCGAGCTCGGGTTTGGCGCTGCCATCGACGCGATGAAATCCGATGCCTACTTCGTTCGTCGAGTTCATATAAGGATTGGTATTCCAGATCCACTCGATGAACCCGGCTCCGTCTGCGGCGAATGAGATCGCAAGCTTGCGTTCGAGTAAATGACTGACATCTTCTTCGCTGCGCCACGGCGCATCGCCATCGGCCTTCTCGTAGAACATCACCCCCGTCTCTTCCATCAGGTTGAGTTTCGACGGTGTCTTCCCCATTACGCTGTCCCAAACGAGATCGTCGTTGGCCCACCAGTTGTGCAGCGATCCGAAATCGACTTCGTTTGCGAAGAACTGCATGTTGGGACTGTCTGCGAGTCCGGCTTCGTCCTGGCCCACTGTGATCAGTTGCCGCGTGTTGCCGTTACTTCTGATCGCGGTCCGCAGCTCGCGTATCCAGCGAATGAACATGTCCTGCGCGAAGAGTCGATAATCGAGCGTCTTCAGCGGCAGGCGATCGTCGATCAGGTTTACGCTGTCGAAATCCTGAAGCCGTGGCAGCTCAAACACGTCGTCGCTCGCGGTGCGCCAGGCCAGTTGCATTACCTCACGTTGTTCTTGCTCCGTCGACGCCGGATAGCGGTTTTTTAGCCACGCGGTCCACTCGGCTTTTTCGTGTGCGTCGTAATTCGGACGGCAGTTCCACAGAAATTTTGGCGAGCAAAACGACGGCTCGTTGATCAAGTCCCACATGACGTCATCAACTTTGCGGCAGCGTTCGGTGAAAGCTGAGATGAACTGCTGTTGCGCCTTCACGGAACGCGGATCGAGATACGCATTCTCACCGCCCCACGTCTCCGGCAGAAACGCGAAGAACGTGAAGATCACGGGGATGTCGTACTGGTGCGCCGTCAGCAAAAACGCATCGAATGCGCGCAGCACAGCTTCGTCAACCTTGCCCGGCTGCGGCATGTACTTCTTCCAGGCAGTCCAGATTCCCGTGCGCACCATGTTGACGCCCGCAGCTTTCATCGCGCGGAAATCTTTATCCCAGACAAACGCATTCGGCTCGAAGAGAAAGCGACGATGCTTGTCGGAAGCCATGTAAGTCGTGCCGGTTACGGGGAAGACCGCGCCGTCGCGATAGAAGAAGTGTTTGTCGACCGTGAGTGGCTTGCCGCGCGCGAGTAGTGCGTCGTCGTAGATCCAGAAACCGTTTTGGTGAACGACTCGCAGGGGATTAACTTTCGGTTCCGCGCTGAGTTTGTAAAAGCCGGGTTTGAAGGTTGCGGCGTCCGGAAGTTTTACTGAACCTACAGCCTTCGCGCCTTCGAGCTTGAGAGTTGTGTTGACGCGCGCAACGATCGTGTTGGTCTGATCGCTGACTTCAATCGTGCACTCTATCGTTCCGAGCTTTTGCAAATCACCTTTCGGACGGAACAGCTCGACTGACAACACCGGAACCTCGTCGGGTTTGTAGCAGGCGAAGTCACTTCTTACTTCAAAACGACTCGACGCCTGCGCTGCTTTAGATGCTAGCGCTGTGATTACCCACGGCTCGAGCGTTCCATTGAAATTTGCAAGTAACCAACGACCGCCTGCAAATTCGCCGAGCAGACGATCGATCTGAATGAACGGCGCGGCGGTGGATTGACCATCAGCGTTCACGAGGGTCACGAGTGGCTGAACGATTCCTTCGTGTGGTCCATCGCTGCCTGCCTCGTCGGGCTCGTTATTTGAGGAGCTCAGACGTATGTACAACTCATAAACTTCGTTTGCCTTGAAGCCAGTCTGAAATGGAGAGCGAGGAGCCGTGTATGTCGAGGTGTTGACTGGAAACCAGTGCGTGATGCCGAGACGTTTGTGGTAAGTCGCTTGTCTCGGTTCGACGCGCCATGCAGCGCCGTCGTGAACGATTGGTCTCGAGAGCGGCACACCGCCGATGTTGAGCCAGTTTCCACCGGCAAGCAGGTACTTCAAGATCGCGGGCCATGCGCGTTTTGGAAATGCGGAGCCGTATGGCGTGACGAGCAGATCAAATCGCGTCGTGTTTAGTTGTGCGATCAGATCGCGCTCATTAAGTGCGGTGACAGCGAACTCTTTCAGTCCCTGCTGAAGCGATTCCAACGTGAGATCGGGGCCTTGAATCGCACGAAACCCAGGCTCCCAAAAGATAGCGGCAGAAGGCTGTGGCGATTGCGCGCCGAGAGTGACGTTTGGAAGTGCGGTCGCAACCGCAGCGGCGCCGACAGTTTTGAGAAACTTTCGTCTGGGAAATTTGGTCACAGATAGCCTTACTTAATGCTCTTCTCTGTGCAACCTCTGTGTTCTCTGTGTCTCTGTGGTTAACTAATTTACTCACCACAGAGACACAGAGAACACAGAGGTTGCACAGAGAAGAGCGATCTCGTGATACTACGCAGCAGTGTCTGACGCACCCACAAACAAGAAGCGTTTGGTTGAGTGGCTTAGTCTATCATTGTTGCTCGGGCTCGCGACTGCAATCCTCGCGTTGATTTTCTTTGGCTGGCTGGCGGACGAAGCGCTCGAAGGCGACGCGCGCGCTTTTGACGACGCCACGCGGGCTGCAGTTCATCAGCTCGCGTCGCCGCCAATGACGGCAATCATGCGCGGGTTCTCGTTTGCCGGCTCGACGATCGCGCTCAGTCTCGGAACGATCTTCGTCGTGGTCCGCTTTGCGATGCGAAAGTGGAAACACGAGGCGAGGCTCTTTGCGCTAACGATGATCGGCGCGGGCTTGTTGAATATCACTCTCAAACTCGCGTTCAAGCGTCCGCGGCCCGTGCCGTTCTTCAATCTCTCGCCACCTGAGACGTACAGTTTTCCAAGTGGACATTCGTTGACGAGCGCTGTTTTCTTCGGCGCGCTCGCCGCGATTCTCACGGCGCGGATTAAGTCGAGACGTGTGCGCGTGGGCGTTTGGATCGTGAGTACGGCGATGTTTTTGTTGATTGGTCTATCGAGGATTTATCTCGGCGTGCATTACACGACGGATGTGATCGCGGGGTTCGTGGCGGCGTTGATTTGGATCCTTGTGGTGTGGTTTGTGGAGATGGGATTGGTGCGCCGGCGACGAAGAAAGTTAGACAGGATTACATGATTAGCAGGATTAACAGGATATCTTGTTAATTCTGTAAATCCTGTAATCCTGTAAAGCGCATCTCGACTGACAAGCCGCCATCGCTGGCATTGATAGCCTGGACCGATCCGCCGTGCATCCTCATTGCGCGCTCGGTTATTGCTAAACCTAATCCCGTTCCACCACCACTCTGCCTGTCGCGTGCATCTTCAGTGCGATAGAAGGGTCGAAAGATCTTTTCGAGCGATTCTTCGGGAACGCCGTTGCCACGATCCCGAACGCTAATCACTGCGTGACCATTTTGTCTGCTCAACGCTACTTCAACCGCCGTTCCCTCAGGCGTGTAACGCACCGCATTGCGCACCACATTCTCCACCGCGCTGCGCAGCAACTCCTCGACGCCCTTGATCGAGCAGTTATCACTCGACACGACCTGCACCGCGCGATTCAAACTGCGCGCTTCGAAGTCCGCGTCATCCGCAACTTCCTTCACGAGCGCCGCGAGATCCACATTCGTCCGCTTGCGCCCATCAGTCCCACTCTCCAAACGCGTCAACGTCAGCAACTGGCTGATCATCTCGTTTAGATTGTCTGACTCACGCTCGATACGATCGAGCGCGCCGTTCGCTTCCGGACCAGAACGCTGCCGCGCCAAACCGAGCGCGACGCCGAGCCGCGCGAGTGGCGATCGCAATTCGTGCGAGATGTCGCCGAGCAGTCGCTGTTGCGCTCTGACCATCGACTCGAGTCGCTCAGCCATCGAGTTGAAATCGCGTCCGAGCTGTCCAACTTCATCACGGCGCTTCGCGAGTTTCGTAGATACACGCGCGCCGAGATTTCCCTCGGCCAGCTCGTTCGTGGTCGTGCGGAGTTTCAGTATTGGTTGCGTGAGATAACGCGCCAGCCAGTAACAAAAGATGCCGCCAATCACGAGCACCACGAGCAAACGCACGCCTAAACTCTGGAAGGTTGGTTGGAACGGCGGACGCGGAATGTGTGCGAGATAAATGTAGCGCTGGCCCTTCGCGCTCGTCACAGGTCGCGCGACGAGTGTGTTTTCAACTGCGAAGTTAAACTCGATATCCCGACTCTCCGCCGCCTTTGCGATCAGCTCTTGCGCACCTTGCGGCGCCGCGCGTCCGGAAAGTTCTTTGCCATTCTCGTCGAAGAAAGTGGCGCCAACGCCTGAAGATTTTTCGGTCGCCTGAAGCGCCGCGGTCAGTGCCTGCTGTCCTGATTGTTCGTAGATCTCAGCGGCCTTCTGTGCGTTTGGACCAGTCTGCGCGAGGTCGCGCCACGAACGTCTCGTCGGCGTCGGGCGCGTCAGAGCAAACGCCACAAACAGCACGACGTTGATAATGATCATCGCGATCCAGAACCAGATGAAGATCTTCAGATATAAGCTGCGAAACGGATTCTTCATTCGGATCTCTCTGAAGTGGCGCCGTAGATGTAACCGACGCCGCGAATGGTCTTGATTCGCTCGAGACCGTTGAGCTGGTGGCCGAGCTTCTTGCGCAGGTTGCTGACGTGCATGTCGATGCTGCGATCGAATGGGGACAGCTCGCGACCTAAAACTTCCTTCACTAGATCTTCTCGCTTCACGATCTGTCCCGCGTTGCGCAGCAATATCTCGAGCAGATCGTATTCGACTCCGGTGAGCTCAACCACTTCCCCCGAGCGGCGGACGTTGCGCGTGTTGCTGTCCATTTCTATGTCGCCGACACGAATGGTCTCACGCGCGGAGGTAGTTGACTCAACGGGCTGCGCGCGCCGCAATACTGCACGAATGCGAGCGACGAGCTCGCGAGGGTTGAAGGGTTTGGGGAGGTAATCGTCTGCGCCGATTTCGAGTCCGACAATGCGGTCCACATCATCGCCGCGCGCAGTTAACATCAAAACAGGAATGCGAGAACGAGCGCGGATGCGTCGCAGCACGTCGAAACCGTTCGTGCCGGGCAACATCACATCGAGCACTACCAGATCGTGTTCGTTCGACAGCGCACGGTCGACACCCTTTTCGCCGTTGTGGATCGCTTCAACCGTGTAACCTTCAGGCTGAAGATACTCTCCCACCAACTCGCAAAGGCCGACGTCGTCGTCGATTACAAGAACACGTTCCATTGGTTGCTGTACAGCCAGATTTAAAGACATATGGACTACTCAAGGCAAGTTTCTCTGCGTAGCCTCTGCGATCTCTGCGCCTCTGCGGTGACTTTACCTCTCGTCACTAATAAACCACAGAGGCGCAGAGATCGCAGAGGCAACGCAGAGAGAAATCCTACAGTAATCGCCCATTTTCGTCCGTAAAGAAGTGTCATTATAGAACTGACAAAACTTTACAATCCATTGACAGACTCTTTACGCCCCAATTCGCTACAATCCGCGCCTTAAGCTGGGGGCGTAGCGCACTCTATCCACGCCATTAAGCGAAACGTATCTAAGGAGCCTTGAATGAAAAAGATTGTGCTGGTAATCGCCCTTTGCGCGAGCCTTCCCGGACTGCTGTTTGCGCAACAGCGCGCCGGTTCGTTGCGTGGACAGGTGCTGGACGAATTGGGCGGGGCCATCATTGGCGCGAGCGTGACGGTGATCGACAGTAAAGGCGTGGAGAAGTCGGTTATCACGAACGATGGCGGAAGCTATGTAGTTAACGGCCTCGCTCCCGGCAAGTACACGGTGCGCGCAACCAATGCAGGCTTTGGAATGTCGGAAACTCCCGACGTGGAAGTCACCGCCGGAAGGCCGGTCCAGTTTGATATCACTCTCAAAGTCGCGATTGAAGAACAGAAAGTAACAGTCAGCACAGAAAACCGTGAGCTGAGCACCGAGCCGGAAAACAACGCCGGCGCTATCGTTCTGAAAGATCAGGACCTCGATGCGCTGCCTGACGATCCGGACGATCTAGCCGCGGCGCTCCAGGCTCTTGCCGGTCCCTCGGCTGGTCCAAACGGCGGCCAGATCTTTGTCGACGGATTCACCGGTGGTCGCCTGCCGCCGCGCGCTTCTATTCGCGAGATCCGCATCAACGGAAATCCGTTCTCCGCTGAATACGATCGACTCGGTCTCGGTCGTATCGAAATCCTGACGCGTCCCGGCACCGATCGCTATCGCGGCCAGGTTTCATTCAACTTTAACGACGACGCTCTAAACTCCCGCAATCCATTTGCTAAAACCCGTCCCCCAATTCAAACACGTCAGTACGGCGGAAACTTCGGTGGCCCGCTCTCGAAAAAGAAAGCGTCGTTCTTCGTCGATTTCGACAAGCGCGATATTGACGACCAGGCGCTCATCGTCGCGACGGTCCTGGACGCGAGTAACAACATCGTCGGTTTCAATGAGACAGTTGCGATTCCGAGCCGCCGTACAACGTTCAGCCCCCGCGTCGATTACCAGATCAATACGAACAATACCCTTGTCGCCCGCTATAACTACGCGAAGACCTCGCGCGTGACGGGCGTCGGCGGGTTCTCGTTGCCGACACGTGCGTACGACACGGGAAACAACGAACAGGGCATTCAGCTTACCGAAACAGCGATCATCAACAAGACGATCGTCAACGAAACGCGATTCCAGTTTGAACGGCAGACCAACTCGCAGGATGCCGACAACTCGATTCCGACGCTTGAAGTGCAGGACGCATTCACGGGTGGCGGATCTCAGGTGGGCCAGTCAAACAGCACGACGAAAGATTGGGAGCTGACGAACAATACGTCATTTGCGATGGGCAAGCATTCATTGAAGGTCGGCGCTCGCTTGCGTGGCGTTCACATCGATCAATTCTCGCCGCAAAACTTCGGCGGCACCTATACGTTCTTCGGCGGCGGTCTTGGTCCAAAGCTCGATGCGAACGATCAGGTAATCGCCGGCACGCAGACCGTCACCAGTATTGAGCGTTTCCGGCGCACGCAGGTTTTCCTCGAGCAGGGGTTGGGCGGACTTCAGATTCGTGCGCTCGGCGGCGGTGCGAGCCAGTTTCGTTTGTCGTCCGGTAATCCGGAGTCGGGAGTCAGCCAGTGGGACGTCGGCGGTTACGTGCAGGACGACTGGAAAGTGCGTCCCAACTTTACGCTGAGTCTTGGCCTGCGTTACGAGAACCAGAGTAACGTCGATAGCAATTTGAACTTTGGACCGCGCGTTGGCTTTGCGTGGTCGCCGGGTGGACAGCAATCGAAGACTGTCATCCGCGGTGGCTATGGCGTGTTCTACGAGCGCATCAGTGAGAACCTGACGATGACTGCGGACCGGCTGAACGGCGTCAATCAGCAGCAGTTCACAGTGCAGAACCCGGATTTCTTCCCGCTGATTCCAACGCCGGAACAGCTCGTTACGTTTGCAGTTCCCGGAACCGTTTATCGACTCGCCGACAATCTACAAGCGCCGTATACGCTGCAATCGGTGATCAGCGTTGAGCGCCAATTGCCGCACAATCTGACGGTCGCAACCAGCTACATCAATGTTCGTACGCTGCACGTGCTGCGCACGAGACCGCTGAACGCGCCGCTCCCGGGAACGTTTATTCCGGGCGTGCCGTCGAGCGGTGTTCGCCCGTTGGACTGCGCTGATTTTATTCCCACGGACATCAATCCCTCGCCGCTTTGCAACGTCTTCGAATACGAGTCGAGCGGCCACTACAATCAGAACCAGCTCATCGTCAATTTCAACAGCCGTCTACATCGCAACGCGACGATGAGCGCGTATTACGTTTTCCAGAAGGCAAATAGCGACGCCGATGGCATTGGCAGCTTGCCTGCAAATCCGTACGACCTCAGCACGGAGTATGGGCGCGCGTCGACCGATGTCAGGCACCGTTTCGTGATAACCGGTAACTTCCGCGCGCCTTGGAACATTACCCTCGCTCCGTTTGTGATCTTGAATTCAGGACGCCCGTTCAATATCACGCTCGGACGCGATATCAACGGCGACACGTTCAATACCGAGCGTCCTGCGCTCGCGCCCGCCGGTGCAGATTGTTCTGACACGGTCAACATCAAATGTACGCCTTACGGCAACTTCAAGCTGACGTTTGCGCCGGGCGACGTGATGATTCCGCGCAACTTCGGCGAAGGTCCGGGGTCGACAAGCGTCAACCTGCGCGTCAGTAAGACGTGGAGCTTCGGCTCTGAAGGTCGTGGCTCGAACGCACAGAATCGGCAGCAGGACGGCCAGGGTAATCAGCAGCGCGATGGACGTAACACCACGATGATGGGCGGCGGTATGGCCGGCCGTGGTCCGGGTGGTCCAGGTGGCGGCGGTCCGGGCGGCGGCGGTGGCCGTGGCGGCGGTTTCGGTGGACCAGGCGGCGGTGGTGGTTTCGGTGGCCCGGGTGGTGGCGGCACTGGCCGTTACAATCTGACGTTCTCGTTGAATTTCCAAAACATTCTGAACCACGCGAACTTCGCCAATCCTGTCGGCAACCTGGGATCGCTGCTGTTTGGTCAATCGACGTCGACGACTGGTGGCTTTGGCGGGTTTGGAGCATCCAATCCGGCTTACCAACGTCGCATCGACGCGTCGCTTCGGTTCAGCTTCTAGGAATAGTTTTTTACAGGATGACAGGATTTTCATGATAATCATGTTAAATCCTGAAATCCTGTAAAATGCTTTCCTTGACCAACCAAAATTTCATCCAGCAATGTATCGCGCCTGATTGCGGCGCCGAATTCGATCTTGATGCCCGTCTCTTCGTGTGCTCAAGTTGTGGCGGGCTGCTTGGTATAGAGCGACGCGAAAAGATCGATGCAGCTCCGCTCCGCGAGCTCTGGCGACAGCGACGCACATCTCTCGATCCTCGCGATCGCAGTGGCGTCTGGCGTTTCCGCGAATTTCTTCCGTTTACTGACGACACTGAAGTCATTTCGCTCGGCGAAGGCAACACGCCGCTCTACGACGCACCGCGCTCCGCTGATTACTGTCGCCTGCCGCAACTAAAACTAAAACACCAGGGTTGTAATCCGACCGGCTCTTTCAAAGACACCGGCATGACTACCGGCGTCACGCAGGCGCGCAAACTCGGCGCGCAGCTCGTCGTTTGCGCGAGCACTGGAAACACTGCGGCGAGTCTGGCGGCGTATGCGGCGCGGGCAGATCTGATGTGTGCCATCGTCGTGCCGAGTGGTCACGTGAGTCACGCGAAGCTCGCGCAGGCGCTCGACTACGGCGCGAAGGTGCTCGAGGTCGACGGCAACTTCGACACGTGCATGGACCAGATTCGCGAGCTTGCTGAAGACGAAACAGTTTATCTCGTTAACTCGATCAATCCGTTTCGCATTGAAGGACAAAAGACGGTTGCTTTCGAGCTCGCCGAACAACTCGATTGGCGCGTGCCGGATCATCTCGTTGTTCCCGGCGGCAATCTCGGAAACAGCTCAGCGTTCGGGAAAGGTTTTCGCGAGTTATTTGAAACTGGATTGATCGATCGGCAACCAAAGATCACAGTCGTGCAGGCTGAAGGCGCGTCGCCGTTTGCGAAGTTCTATTCTGATATCGAACACGAGCGCTTTGTGAACGAGGAGCATCCGCAAACGCTCGCTTCGGCGATCAAGATCGGCGCGCCTGTTTCGTGGCCGAAGGCGTGGCGCGCCGTGCAGGAAACGGGTGGCAGCGTTATAACAGTAACCGAGCAGGAGATTGCGGACGCGAAGGCCATCGTCGGACGTGATGGCATCGGTTGCGAGCCGGCGTCAGCGACGACGGTCGCGGGCATTCGCAAACTCAGAATTAACGAGAACGAATCTGTCGTTGCGGTATTGACCGGGCACGTGTTGAAGGATACTGATTACGTGATCAAGTATCACAACGGAAGTCTGGTCGTGCCCGATGGCCGGCATCTCACCCCCACATTCGCTAACGTCCCGATCCGTATTCAATCCGTGAAATCCATGGCTGATCTTCTGAGATGACTTTCGAAGTTCGAGTTCCTGCGTCGACGTCCAATCTCGGCCCGGGCTTTGATTGCTTCGGCCTTGCGCTAAAACTCTACCTGACCGTCAACGCCACCGCTGTTCCTGACGCTTCCGAACCGTGTCGTGTCACCACTACCGGCGCGAAAGAAAACGAAGCGCTCCCGCGCAACGCTGTGAATCTGATCTATCGTGCGATGTCGTTCGCCGCCCGCCGCGAAGGTGTTTCGCTGCCATGTGTCGAGCTAACAGCTCATAACGAAATACCGCTCGCCAGTGGCCTCGGCAGCAGCGCCGCCGCAATCGTTGCCGGCATCAAGTTAAGCTCGTTACTTACTGAAAAGCCCATCGCGGATCAAACGATTCTCAACTACGCGACCGAATTCGAAGGCCACCCCGACAACGTTTCCGCCTCAATCTACGGCGGCTTTCTCGCAAGCTGCATCCGCAGCGATGGAACAGTGCTCTCAACGAGGTTCGACTGGCCTGCGGAGATTCGCGTCGTCGTTGTCTCGCCTCACTCGCAACTGCCGACGCACGTCGCACGCGCCGAAATCCCACGAACAATCACACGCACCGACGCAGTTCAAAACCTGCAACGAACCGCCATCTTCACCGCCGCCCTCGCGCAGCAACGTTACGATTTGCTTTGGGAAGCGATGCGCGATCGTCTGCACCAGCCATATCGCGAATCACTCGTCCCCGGCCTTGCCGAGGCGCTCGCGCTCCCACCGTCGCCCGGACTGCTCGGTATAGCGCTGAGCGGTGCTGGTCCGAGTATCGTAGCGTTGGTTGATGATAATGAGGACGAGATCGGCGCGCGCATCGGAAACTGCTTCGAAGCCCGCAACGTCGAATCAACGATCAGGGTTCTCGATGTCGATAACGAAGGGTCTGTAGCTTGAACACGGGGTAACTCACCGCCAGCAACACGAGCGCGTAAACACTATGCCTCGTATCAGCACGTATCGCTCCGGCGAGAAACAGCACCGATCCAATCAATGCGAGCGCAGGCGTGATCGGATAACCCCACGCGCGGTACGGCCGCGGTTTGTCAGGCTCACGCTGACGCAATACAAACAGTGAAACGAACGAGAGTATGTAGTTCACCACGAAGAAGAACGCGAGCAGGGTGATGACTATCTCGAACTTCTCACCAAAGATGATGAACACCAGCGAGACCATCAGACTGAGCGCGAGGGCGATCGTTGGCGTCCCACCTTCGTTAACGACCGCGGCCCGCTTTGAAACCAGCCCATCACGGCTCATCGCAAAAATCACGCGCGTAGCCATCAAGTGAAGCGCGTTGATCGCGCTCAGCATCGACACGATCGTCAGGCACCGGAAGACCGTGTCGCCGTGCGCGCCGAAGATCACGTTTGCCGCTCCGCCCGCCGCGAATTCCTTGCCCGCGATTTGAGCCATCGGCAACACATAGAGCAATGCGACGTTTACGAGCACGTAGATCGCGGTGATCGTGAGCACGCCGTTGAACAGCGCGCGCGGAATGTTGCGGTCGGGTTCCTTAACTTCTTCGGAAAAATAGATGACTCCGCTCCAACCATCGTAGGTGTATATCGCCGCCTGCAACGAAATAATGATTGCTGCAAGTGTGATCGGAGCCGAATGAGTTTGAGGTGTCGACAACGCGCCGCGGCCGCCAAGTAAGAACGCGGCAACGATCAGCGCGAGAAACGCAACCGCTTTCAGCAGGCTGGTGAGGTTTTGGATATTGCTGCCCCAAACAATTCCGCGCCATTGCAGGAACGCGAAGATGATCGCAACGCCCGTAGCCACAACGGCGCCGTATCCGTCGAGCGACGGGAACAGTGCGATTGCAAACGTTCCGATCAGCAGCGACACCGCCGCCGTCGATCCGCACGACGAGATCCAATCGCTCCAGCCGACAATAAACCCCGCATACTCGCCGAGTGCATAACGCGAGAATACGTATTGTCCACCGGAGCGCGGCAGCATCGTACCAAGCTCCGCGAGTGAGATCGCGCCCAGCAGTGCATATAGCCCACCCGCTAGCCAAACGAGAAGAAACGGAACTGTTGTTGGAAGTTGCTCAGCGATCGTGCCGGGCGCTCTGAAGATGCCCGCACCAATCGTATTGCCGATGATTACAGCGACACCAAAGCCAACCCCGAGCACGCGCAGCAGATGCCCTTTAGACAGGATGGCAGGATTTTCAGAATTTGCAGGATTAATCATGTGAATTCTGTAAATCCTGAAATCCTGTCAAACATACGTCCTTAAACAGCAGTCTATGGAACAAGTGCTCACCCGCTTCACGCCTTACCGACAATCTCCCCGCATCGTACGCCCTCGAATTCAACCCACGCTGCACAGACTTACATATCGCCACATCTTCATCCTGAATGCGCTGGCCCACCTCGACACTCGCCCTGCGCTTCTCCTCGCTCATCACGTCCGGAAAGTAAAAATCGAAGATCACCTCAGTCTGGTCCACACCGCGCGGCACGACAAGATTCGTATCCATCACGCCGTCATACCAGTTGATCATGAAGTTTGGATAGATCCAGTAGTAGAGCGCGCGATCGCCTTTCCTGACCGCGCCCGTCTGCTCCTCCGCGCCCTCGCTCACGATCGGGCTCCACTGCAAACAGTAATGCTCGCCGTTTTCGATCATGTAATTGCCGTAGTCAAGCACGCTATCGAGTCCCTTGTGCAAATACGGCACGTGATAACCACCGTCGAGGTAGTTATCGACAAACACCTTCCAGTTGCAATCGAAGTGATAATGCCGCCGCTCGAACCAGTGCAGATCTTTCAACTGAAGCCCACTCGTCTGCGCAACCAGATCTTCGCCAAGAAAGTCCTCAACCGACATCGCGAGACCCTGGACCAGCTTCACAAACACCCAATTTCCCCACTCCGCGAGCTCCAGCGACACAAGACCATTCGTCGCGCGGTCGAAATCGCACACACCGGAGAAATCAGGCGTGCCTTTCAGCTCGCCTTCGAGCGAGTAAGTCCAACCGTGATACGGGCAACGAAGCTGCGCCGCTTTGCCTTCCGGCGCGGTCATAACTGCCGCCGCATGATGCCGGCAAACGTTGAAGAATCCGCGCAGCTCGCCGTCATTTCCACGCACGATCACTACCGGCTCGCCGGCGATATCGGTCGTGACGTACTTGCCCGGCTCAGTCAGCTGATCCGCGCGCGCTGCGAGTTGCCATGATTGCGAGAAGACGGTTTGAAGCTCGTGATCGTAGAAGTCTTTATCGATGTACCACGAGGAGGGAATCGTCGACGCATAATCGAGCGCGAGCGCCGCGTCGTACTGATTAATGATCTTCGTGAGTGCGGTCTTCATGGAGTGTTTTCTTCTCTGTGCAACCTCTGTGTTCTTTGTGTCTCTGTGGTGGTTTTCTCTACAAGCCTCTTAACCACAGAGACACAGAGAACACAGAGGTTGCACAGAGAAAACCGCCCCTACCCAACTGGTGTAGTCGTCTTGCGTTTGGGATTGAAGAATGGCGTCTTCACGACCGTGGCGCGCACGTGATGTCTGACGGCCTCGACCGTGATCTCGAATTGCAAACGCGTGCCGGGTCGTGTGTACTCGCGCTTCACGGTCGCGAGGGCGATCATGGATTTCAACGTCGGCGACCATGTGGTCGTCGTCGCTTTGCCCACCTGAATGCCTTCCTTGAACACGGGCACAGCGACTCGCGACGCCATCGCTGACACAGCCGGCGGCAGTCCGACTTTTTCATAGAGACTCTCGACCTGCGGCCAATCGATCTGTAAACCAACAATCTCGCGTGCGTGGCCGTGTTTCTGCTCTTCGATCAAAGCCTGTTGGCCCACGAAACGATTCTTGTCGAGATTCACAAGCCGTCCGAGACCCATTTCGAACGGTGAGTATCGTTGTTCGTCGACGAGCGCTTTCTTGCTGCTGTTGAAATCGACGTCGATCAATAGAAGTCCTGCTTCGACGCGCGCGACATCGAGCGCGAGCATTCCGGCGGGATGAATATCGAAAGCGCGACCCGTCTCCATGAGCGCATCCCAAACACGGATCGCTTTTTCTGATTCGATCCAGATCTCGTAGCCCAAATCGCCCGTGTATCCCGTGCGTGAAATCTCAACCGCCACGCCCGCGATCGTGCCTTTAGTGACGCGAAAATATTTGAGGTTCGCTATGTCGGCATCTTCAACGAGACTCTTCAGCAGTCGGCCTGAAGTTGGACCTTGCAGAGCGAGCGCCGACAGGCTCTCAGAGATATCTTCGATGTGCACATCCATGCCGGCGGCGTTTTGCGTAAACCATCGCAGGCTCGGATCGGCCGCAGTCCAGCGATACGTATTCTCTTCGAGACGCGAAACCGTGCCGTCGTCGATCACCTTCCCGCGCTCGTCGCACCAGGGTGTATAGACCACCTGACCAACTGTCACCTTGCGTAAGTCGCGTGTAATGATGCGATCAATTAGTCGCGTTGCGTCCCGACCAGTGAGCCGGTACTTGAACAGCGGTGAGATATCAATCAACGCCGCGGCATTGCGTATCGCATTGTATTCATGCTCGTGATGTGGCTCATACGAGCTAACTGCATAATACCCAGACCACTCGCGATAACTAAGACTCTCGCAGAGCGGGAATGTCCGTTCATGAAACGCAGTTCCGATAGGCATTCTTTTATGATTAACGATCGGTGAGTATTACAAGAATCAGTCGAACTCAGCATCATCGTCGGGCATGCTTATTTCCTGATGCACGACTTCATTCCACGTCTTCATCACTTCTTCTGTTGCACCGAGTGAATTCAATATTTCACTGACGGGTCCTGATTCGATCTTCAATTTTGGAAACGTCAAAAGTAGCATGGCAACGTCGCGCCAGTCGGTGCCGGACTTAGGTTTCCCTCGCCGCGAATGAAGCGAGATGACTTTGCGTGCGATAAGCTCCGCAGCCGTTACAACTCTCACTCCATCTATCAGCTCGGCTTGCGGCAGCGTCGCGATGGGTCTCAGGTCGACTAAGTGTCGATTACCTTCTTTCCGGATCTGGAAAATTCGATACCCTTTGCCGTCGCCGATCACTCGTACACGTACTGCGATGTGGAAGCGCTCACTCAGAAAATCACGCAGCTCCTGTGCAAGTTCTCCCGCGCGTGGTGACATCAGATCGATGTCTTGTGTCATGCGTGGCTCTGAGACGTAAGCGTTCACGGCGGTTGCACCAAACACAACTACATCGTCGCGCCCGCGCACGAACTCGAGCACCGCCTCGTGAAGTGTAGCCAGCGGCAATGGCTCACGCATAGCAAACTCCTGAAATGTGAGAACCCCAGCGTTCAGCATCATTCAGATAATACGCTTCTAAGCTCACCTCAGCCACAAAAACGCACAAAGCACAGGCAGTCTTACAAATCTCTTCTTGTGACTTTTGTGCCTTTTTGCGGCTGGGTCCGTGTTTGTCAGGGCGTGCGATTATAAGTATGCTAACGCAATGAGTACAAGCAGCGAAGAACTTCTAAAATCATTCGATCTTCTCCCCGAGGTTGAAAAGCGCGAAGTGGCTTCCGAGATTATTCGTCGTACGTTTTCGATCGGTCGCGAACCAGCCATGGATGAGCATCAAATGAAGAGTCTTTACGCTAGCTTTGCCGATGAAGATCATGAGTTGGCGGAAGAGGGGATGGAGGATTACAACAAGAGTCTGGCCACAGAGGATGCTCAATGACGGTCAGACGCGGAGAGATTTGGCTAGCGAACCTTAATCCAATACGCGGTTCAGAACAGGCAGGTACTCGGCCGGTTTTGATTTTCCAGAATGATGCTATAAATAGATTCACAACTACCTTTCTTTCAATTCCACTTACAACCAATTTGCGTCGGTCCTCGTTGCCATCATGCTTGACCATTCCTCAAGGTGAGGGTGGAAGCGAAGGATTCAGTTGCACTGTGCCATCAGTTGCGCGTATTGGATGGTGCTCGGCTGCTCAAAAAACTTGGCGAAGTAACGAAAGAAACGCTCTCAGAGATTGAGAGTGTCGTAATGTTCACTACCGGGATTGTGTAACCCGGGCTCAAACAGCATGCAAAGCAAATTCGACGTCGTCGTGATCGGGGGCGGGCATAACGGGCTGGTTAATGCCGCCTATCTCGCGCGCGCGGGGAAAAAGGTTCTCGTGCTCGAGCGCCGGCATGTGCTCGGTGGGGCAGCGGTGACGGAAGAGGTATTTCCCGGGTTCAAGTTTTCTGTCTGCTCTTACGTCGTCTCGCTGCTGCGACCTGAGATCATTCGCGAGCTCGATCTGCCGCGACACGGCCTCGAAATTCTTCCGCTTGACGGCACCTTCACGCCGATGCCGAACGGCGATTACCTCTGGCGCGTCAACGATCACGCACGCACGCGCCGCGAGATCGCGCGCCACTCGCGTCTCGACGCCGAAGCATACGACGAGTATGGCAAGGCGATGATCGAGATGGCTCACTTCGTGAAGCCGATCATGAGTATGACGCCACCCGATCCGACTTCACTCGATCCCAAAGGTTGGAAAAACCTCGCGTTCTTAGGGCGGCGCTTTCAGAAACTCTCTGACGAAGACAAGTACAACCAGGTGCAGTTGATGACGATGAGCGCGGTCGACTTTCTCGATCAGTGGTTCGAGACAGACGTGCTCAAAGCGACGATGTCTGCATCGGGAATCATCGGCACGTTTCTCGGCGTGCGCTCGCCGGGAACTGCGTACGTGCTGTTGCATCATTACATGGGCGAGATCGACGGCGCGTTTCGCTCGTGGGGTTTTGCACGCGGCGGCACCGGCGCGATCTCGAATGCGATCGGTGATGCTGCGCGGGAAGCCGGCGTCGAGATTCGCACCAGCGCGCCGATTGCAAAAATTTTGCATAAGAACGGGCGCGCGACGGGCGTCGTGCTCGAGAACGGCGACGAGATTCTTGCTGACGTAATTTCATCCAGCGTCGATCCGCGGCTGACGTTCATGAAGATGATCGGCGAACAATATCTGCCCGACGATTTCTGCACAGACCTCAAGCGTTACAAGTATCGGGGGTCGTCAGGGAAAGTGAATCTCGCGCTCGATGGTCTGCCGGATTTCAAGTCGCTGCCCGGTCCAGGCGCGCACCTGCGCGGTGCAATATCGATTTCGCCGAGTATTGATTACATGGAGCGCGCGTACGATGAGGCGAAGTACGGACGCTTTTCGCGGCGCCCGTATATCGACATGGTGATTCCGAGTCTCACGGATCCCTCAGTTGCGCCGCCGGGCAAACACGTGATGAGTTGCTTCGTGCAGTACGCGCCATACAACCTGAAGGAAGGAAACTGGGACGACAAGCGCGACGAGTTTGGCGATGCGGTGGTCGATACGATTGCCGAGCACGCGCCGAACATCAAGAGTCTCATTCGCGATCGACAGGTGCTGACGCCACTCGATCTCGAGCGCGATTTTGGTTTGTCGGAAGGAAATATTTTCCAGGGCGAGTTGACGCTCGAGCAGCTCTTCTTTCTGCGACCGGCGCCGGGTTGGGCACAGTATCGCACGCCGATCAAGAACCTTTACATGTGCGGCTCGGCGACGCATCCGGGCGGCGGGATCATGGGCGCGTCGGGACGCAATGCGGCGTTGCAGATGCTGAAAGATATTTAGCCGCGGATTTCACAGATTACACAGAAAATCTGCGAAATCTGTGGATGGATTGATCATGACTTACGACGTCATAATTGTCGGTGCGGGTCACAACGGACTTGTGGCCGCGTGTTATCTCGCGAAGAGCGGGCTTAAGACGCTCGTGCTCGAAGGTCGTGAGGTGGTTGGTGGTGGCGCCGTTACTGAAGAGATACATCCGGGGTTTCGTTGTTCGACGCTGGACCACGCGGCGACGGTGTCGTCGCAGGTCGTAGCTGATCTGAATCTCGCGCGACACGGATTGGAGATGATCACGCCTGAGGCGCGCGTGCTCGCGCTCGCGCCGGATGGAAGATCGCTGTGCATCTACAACGACGTCGGACGCACGGTCAGCGAGATTGGAAGGTTTTCCGCAAACGACGCGCGAAGTTATCCGGAGTTCGTCAACAGCTTCTCACGCATCGGCCGCGTGCTCGCGCCGCTGCTCGGGATGACCCCGCCGGCTATTGATCAACCCTCGGCGTCGGAATTGTGGCATCTCGGTAAAGTCGGGCTCGCATTTCGCGGTCTCGGTAAGAAAGACGAGTATCGACTGCTGCGCTGGGTTCCGATGGCGGTCGCGGATCTCGTCAGCGAATGGTTTGAAACGGAGTTGTTACGCGCGACCGTCGCCGCGCGCGGGATTCATGGAGCGTTTGCTGGCCCATGGTCTGCCGGCACGAGCCTGGGGCTGTTGTGGCAGGCGGCAATGGACGGAAGCGCGATCGGATCAGCATCGTATCCGAAAGGCGGCATGGGCGGTTTGAGCGAGGCGATCGCAAGTGCAGCTAAAGCTGCGGGCGTGGAGATACGCACGTCAGCGCGAGTCTCTCAGATCAGCAACGCGTACGGCGACAAACCGAAGGTCGTGCTCGATGGCGGCGAGGAGATCGAGTCGCGAGTGGTTGTTTCGAATGCCGATCCGCGTACGACGTTTCTCGAGCTCGTCGATCCGATCGATCTCGAACCAAACTTCCTTTTGAAGATGCGCAACTATCGCACGCCTGGTGTGGTTGCGAAGATCAATCTTGCGCTCGATGGCTTGCCGTCGTTCAACGGCGTCGATGACAACACAAAATTCTCCGGTCGCATCCACATCGGCCCCGAGATCGATTATCTCGAACGCGCTTTCGATGCGTCGAAGTACGGCGAGTTTTCAAGCGATCCGTATCTCGATATCAACATCCCTTCGCTTGGCGATCCATCGCTCGCGCCTGCGGGCAAACACGTGATGTCGATTCACGTTCAATACGCGCCGTACAAGTTGAGGCAAGGAGATTGGACGGGGCGTCGTGATGAGTTTGCGAGCAATGTCATCGACAAACTCGAAGCCTACGCGCCGAAGCTCCGCGAGATGATTGTGGCCAGCCAGGTAATAACACCGCGCGATCTCGGAGTGCGGTATGGCCTAAGCGGTGGACACATTCACCACGGCGAACAAACTCTCGATCAGTTTTTTACTTTTCGTCCGTTGATTGGTTTCGCGCAGTATCGCACGCCGCTCAAGCGACTTTACCTCTGCGGCGCGGGCACGCATCCCGGCGGCGGCTTAACGGGTCTGCCGGGCGCGAACGCCGCACGCGAGATTACCCGAGACTTTAAGGAGAAGAAGGTTTGAGCAAGCGCAGCTTCGCGAGTGACAACAACGCCGGTGTGCATCCGGAGATCATCGAGGCCATCAGGAATGCGAACGACGGCCACATGCTCGCTTACGGCAACGATCCGATAACCGCGCGCGCGACGGAGCTGTTTCACAAACACTTCGGCAGCGACGTCGCGGTTTATTTTGTCTTCGGCGGCACGGGCGCGAACGTTCTCGGTTTGAAGGCGATTACTCGATCGCATCACTCGATCTTCTGTGCTGACAGTGCACACGTTCACGTTGACGAGTGCGGCGCGCCTGAAAAATTCACGGGCTGCAAGTTGGTTACGATTCCGACGCCTGACGGCAAATTACGCGTCGAGCAAATCAAGGACATGATGTTCGGCATAGGCGTCGAACATCACGTGCAGCCGCGTGTGATCCAGATCTCGCAAGTCACCGAGATGGGCACGGTCTACACGCGCGACGAATTAAAAGCGCTGTCTGACTTCGCACACGATAACAACATGCTGCTGCACGTCGATGGCGCTCGACTCGCGAACGCGGCCGTCGCGCTCGATGCAACGTTCAAAGAGATCACGGCGGACGCCGGCGTCGATGTGCTTTCGTTTGGCGGCACGAAGAACGGAATGATGTACGGCGAGGCGGTCGTGTTTTTCGACAAGGCGCGCGCGAGCGATTTCAAGTACATACGCAAGCAGGGCATGCACCTGCCGTCGAAGATGCGATTCATCTCGGCGCAGTTTGAAGCGCTGCTCTCGGGCGATCTGTGGCGTCGCGGAGCCGAGCACGCGAACCGGATGGCGCAGGTGCTCGGGAGTGAGCTGGCGAAAGTGCCGAAGATCAAAATCACGCAGCCGGTGGAGTCGAACGGTGTGTTTGCGACGATTCCGAAAGAATACATCCCCGTGCTTCAGGAGAAATATTTCTTCTACGTTTGGGACGATGCTATCTCGGAAGTGCGATTGATGGCGTCGTTTGATACGAGTGAGAACGATATCAACGACTTCGTTGCGTTCGTGCGAGAGACAGTTAAGTAACTAAACATGTTACTGAGCATTGACGTCGGTACGTCAGGTGTGCGAGCGTCGTTGTTTGACGAGCGCGGCAACGAAGTGCCCGGCGGACAGGCATACAGCCGTCGCCCAATCTCGATCTCGTATTTCGGCGAGCTCTATCCAAATCGCCTCGTCAACGAAGTCATAGACACGATCGATCAACTGCAATTCAACGCGCAGGTCGATCACATCGCCATCTCCGCGTTTTGGCACAGTCTACTCGGCGTCGACTCAGCCGGACATCCCACCACGAAGCTGCTCACCTGGGCCGACACGCGCGCCGCTCAATTCGCAAACGACCTGCGCTCGCAATTCAACGAAGCCGAACTTCACCACCGAACCGGCTGTCGCTTCCATCCGAGTTACTGGCCGGCAAAACTGCGCTGGCTAAAGCACGAGGAAAAGGACCACTACAACAGAACGCACTCGTGGCTTGGCTTCGCAGAATTTCTTTGCCTCCGTCTCTTTGGCGAAAGCGCAACGTTTATCTCCACAGCTTCAGCCACCGGCTTGTTCAATCAACGAAATTGCGATTGGGACTGGGAATTCGTTGACGCGCTCGGCCTCTTTCGCGAGACCCTACCGAACATCAAAACGCAAACAGACGCGCGGCTCACAGCTGAATTTGCACAACGTTGGCCCACGCTGGCTGAAGCCCGACTCATCACGGTTGTAGGCGACGGCGCCGCGAATAACATCGGCGCGGGTTGTAGCACGAAAGACAAGATCGCGTTGATGGTCGGAACTTCTGGCGCGATGCGAGTCGTGTTTGAAGGTAGACCACCGGAACATCTCGATCCGGGTTTGTGGTGTTATCGAGCAAACCGCGAGCGTGTAGTTGTTGGTGGCGCGTTGTCGGATGGTGGCGGCGTGGTCCGGTGGCTATATGAATCATTGGACCTGTACGGTGCTCCCGAGGTGATGGAAGAACGGATGGCGGCGCTCGAGCCCGACGCACACGGATTGACGGTGCTGCCATTCTGGTCAGGCGAGCGAAGCACCGGTTGGCACGCTGAGGCGCGCGGTGGAATCTTCGGACTACAACAACAGACCAAACCATTCGAGATCTATCGTGCAGTGCTCGAGTCGATCGCATATCGATTCGCCTTGATAGCGCGCGCGTTGGATGAAGTTGCGCCAAACGCGACGATTGTTGCGTCAGGTAATGCGCTGCGATCGTCGCCGGTGTGGTTACAGATCATCGCGGATGTTTTAGGGCGGCCGTTGCTGCTTGGCGGGGCGGCGGAAGCGTCGAGTCGCGGCGCTGCCTTGCTTGCGCTGGAGGCGGTGGGCAAAATAGGAGCTATTGAGGAAGATCAAATTGCAATTGACCAGGTGTTCGAGCCTGACATGTCGCGCCACGCGCGCTACCAGGAAGGACTCGCACGCCAGGAGGAACTCTACAACCGACTTTATGATCACAAAAGGCACACATAAAGACACAAGAGGTACAAAAAATTCTTTTGTGACTTTTGTGCGTTTTTGTGGCTAAAAGGAAACTAACTAAATGAGTGCGCCGGTGCAGAAAGAAAACTCCAACATCACTCCCGAACTCGATCAACTATGCATCAACACGATTCGTGCCCTGACACTCGACGCCGTCCAAAAAGCCGAGTCAGGCCATCCCGGCTTGCCGCTCGGCGCCGCGCCGATGGCTTACGTGCTTTGGACTCGTTTCCTGCGTCATAACCCGCACAATCCGAAGTGGGAAAATCGCGATCGCTTCCTCCTTTCCGCAGGTCACGGCTCGATGTTGCTCTACTCGTTACTGCACCTGACCGGCTACGATCTTCCGCTCGATGAGCTGAAAAACTTCCGCCAGTGGGGCTCAAAAACTCCCGGCCATCCCGAGTACGGACTCACGCCCGGCGTTGAGATCACGACCGGCCCGCTCGGCCAGGGATTTGCGAACGGCGTCGGCATGGCCATGGGAGCCGCGCATCTCGCCGCGAAGTTCAACAAAGAAAACTTTCCGCTCGTCGATCATTACGTCTACGCGATCGTTTCCGACGGCGATCTGATGGAAGGCGTCGCTGCTGAAGCCGCATCGCTCGCGGGCCATCTTAAGCTCGGCAAGTTGATCTATCTCTACGACGATAATCACGTGACGATCGAGGGCTTCACGAGTCTCGCGTTCAGTGAAGACGTGCCGAAGCGTTTCGAAGCATACGGCTGGCACACACAGACCGTCGCCGACGGCAATAATCTCGACGAGATCGAGAAGGCGATCCGCGCGGCGCAGGCAGTTACTGACAAGCCCAGTTTGATTTCAGTCAAGACGGTGATCGGCTTCGGCATGCCGACTGAGGGGACGCGAAAGGCGCACAGCGATGCGCCTGGCGAGGAAGCGGTGCGCGAAACCAAGCGACATCTCGGCTGGCCCGAAGACAAGCAGTTTTACATTCCTGACGAAGCGCTGGCGCACTATCGCGAGGCGATCCCGCGCGGCGAGCAACTCGAATCGGAGTGGCGCGAGCTGGTGAAGAAATACGAAGAAGCGAATCCGGAGGAAGCGAAGACCTGGCGCGAGATGACGAGCGGTGAGCTGCCCGCCGGTTGGGAAGATCACCTGCCGAAGTTTGAAGACGCGAAATCGGTCGCGACACGCGTGGCGAGTGGTGAAGTGATCAATGCACTCGCGCCCGTGTTGCCGATGCTGATTGGCGGTTCTGCCGATCTCGGTGTCTCGAATAACACCGATATCAAGTCGAGTCACAGCTTCGAAGCCGGATCGTACGACGGGCGGATTCTGCACTTCGGTGTGCGCGAACACGCGATGGGTTCGACGCTCACGGGCATCTCGCTGAACGGCGGTTTGATTCCGTTTGGCGGAACGTTCATGACGTTTTCCGATTACATGCGGCCCGCGATTCGTCTGGCGGCGCTTTCGGAAGTGCAGGTGATTTACGTTTTCACGCACGACTCGATCGGGCTTGGTGAAGATGGGCCAACACATCAACCGATCGAGCATCTCGCGGCGTTGCGAGCGATCCCGCATTTGTTTGTGATTCGGCCGGCGGATTCGTTGGAGGTGAGTGAGGCGTGGCGTATTGCGATACTCAGGCGTCACGCGCCGACGGCGTTGGCGTTGACGCGACAAAAAGTGCCGGTGATCGATCGGAACAAGTTCGCGAAAGCAGATGGGTTACGACGTGGTGCATACGTGCTGGCTGATGCAGACGCGCCAAAGCTTATTTTGATGGCGACGGGATCCGAGGTTTCGCTGGCGCTTGAAACCTGGCAGAAGTTGCAGGAGGAAGGCGTGGCGGCGCGCGTCGTTTCGATGCCGTGTTGGGAGTTGTTTGAGGAGCAGCCGCAGGAGTATCGCGATCAGGTTTTATCGCCGTCGGTGAGTGCGCGACTCGCGGTTGAGGCTGGGGTGCGACAGGGTTGGGATCGATATGTTGGACCGCAGGGTGATGTGATTTGTTTGGATCGGTTTGGGGCGTCAGCGCCGGGAGACGTTGCGATGAAGAACCTTGGGTTCAATGTTGATAACGTTCTCCAGCACGCCCGGCGGCTGATTCACAGTTAGACAGGATTGACAAGATTTTCCAAGATGAACAAGATTTTTCTTGTGAATCCTGAAAAATCTTGTAAATCCTGTCCACGACTATGCGCATAGCAATCGGAGCAGACCATGGTGGTTATCCGCTCAACGAACGGATCATTGAAGAGCTGCGCCATGCCCGCCACGATCTGATCGACTTCGGCACGCACGACGGCTCGATCCCTGACGACTATCCTGACTACGCCAAACAAGTCGGCGAAGCCGTGCAGAATGGTGCGGCTGAGATCGGAATACTGGTCTGTGGTAGTGGCGTCGGCGCTGCGGTCGCCGCCAACAAACTCTACGGCATTCGCGCCGCGCTCTGCAGCGACACGTATTCTTCTCATCAATCACGCGAACACGACGATTGCAATGTGTTGTGTCTGGGCGCGCGTGTGGTTGGAGTTGAGCTCGCGCTCGACATCGTGCGCGCGTTTGTGGCGGCGAAGTTCACGGGTGAGGAACGACATCGCCGCCGTCTCGCCAAAATTCAGGCTCTCGAAACGAATCGCAAAGCGCCGGGCAACACCTGAAACTGCACGGGCGTCACGCCGCGCACATTTCCATCCACTTCCAATGGCATTGCATCCTGCTCCAAAAACGTGTCGATACGGGCGATCGTGCCCTGCGTGATCGTGACTTTCGGATTGTTCACGTGACCGCCGGTGTGTACGCGTGATAGCTCAGTCACGACATTCGCGCGCGACAGACCTGACGCCGTAATCACGTCAAGCTGGCCATCGTCGATACGCGCCTCGGGCGAAAGCATCATTCCGCCGCCGCAATAAAGCGCGTTGGCAACTGCGACGAGATTCATCGGGCCGTCAGCCACCGTGCGCCCATCGACTGTCACTCGCACACGCCGCTCGCGCCACGCCGCGAGCGCACCGACTGCCGCGAACACAAACCGAAACTCACCGGAGAAGTTGCGCATAAACTTCCCTTGCGCCGCGACACGTCCAGCCGTCTCGCCGCCGATGCCCATCGTCGACGCGTTGAAACAGATGAACGGCTTTTCGTAATCGTTACAACGACCATAAAGCACGTCCATCGTTCGAATCATTGCTTCGCCACGAGAACGAGCGATAACAGTCTCGATCCAATCTTGCAGTGGTGCGCGTTTGCCGAGCAGTCCACGGGCAAAATCGTTCCCGGTGCCGGCAGGCAAGAGCGCCAGTGTTGCGTTAGGATTGATCGCTGTTGGATGAACATCGAGATCGTCGTTGAGCTCAAAAAAGCCTTCAGCCGTTTCGCTGAGCGTGCCGTCACCACCGACAACAACGACCGACTCGGCGCCAGATCTTAACGCGGCGCGCGTTTGCCGCGTCGCATCACCGGGTCCCCTGGTTTCGTAGGTTTGATACTCAACGCGGGCTGCGTCGAGTTGTTTCTGAATGGTGGGCCACAAGCGCCGCGCACGCGCGGCGCTGTGGTTGATGATGATTAGCTCAGCCGCGGGCACGAGCACGGCTGGCGGCCTGCGCAAGCTCCCGAGCGCGAGGCATCGCATCGACGGCGCGCCCGATCTGCGGATCGCCGTCGTTGAAAACCTGCGTCGCCGTGCGGTAACCGTAAGCCGCTGACAACAGGTTGTAGCGCAACTGTGTTTCCGCAAACCCGCGCAGCTTGTCGAGCTGTTCCGGCGTGGTCTTATAATTCGGCTTCGCCGCCGCAAACTTCTTCAACGCAGCAAAGAGCGCATCGGTGACCGGATAATCTTCGTTCACGAGGTCGTGATCAAACTCGATCGCGCGTTGCACTTTGTACTGCTCGAAACCCTGAATGCGTCCAGACGTCAACTCGAGCGAGAACGCAAACAGCACGTCGCGGAGGTTCCGTTCAGCCAGACTGATCGTACCGGGCTTGACCACTTCGTCAGGTGAAATTCCGCCGCCGCCGTAAACAGCACGTCCGGTATCGGTATGGCTCTCCGGGCCGGCTGGCGTCGTGGTCTGCTCTTTCTTGTCGGCTGCGAGACCGCCTGGGAAGTAGTAGTTGTAGAAACCACCGTTGGAATAATCACGCTGAATCAAGCGACCTGACGGCGTGAAATACTTCGCGATCGTCAGCAACAGCGCCGAGTCGTAATCCAACTGGAATGGAAACTGTACGAGACCTTTACCAAACGTCGTCTCACCGATGATCAGCGCGCGATCGTGATCCTGGAGCGCGCCCGCAACGATCTCTGCCGCCGAAGCGGTGTCGCCGTTGACCAGAACGACCACCGGGACGCCGTCAGGATTCTCGTTCATTGCCGCATACGATTGCGAGCTATCGCGGAAACGTCCGCGTTGCGAAACGATCATCTGGCCGCGTTGCAGGAACGTGTTCGCCACGCGAACGGCCTGAATCAAGAGGCCGCCGCGATTGCCACGCAGATCCAGCACCAGCATGTTCATGCCTTTGCTGTGCAGCTCTTTCAGCGCCACGTCGAATTCGTCGGCCGTAGTCAGGTTGAAACCGCCAGTCATCGCCACATAACCGACGCCGGGCTTCAGCATGTAAGACTGTGCGATTGACGGCAGCGAAACGGCGTCGCGAACGATGCTCACAGTTTCAGACTGCTTCGTCGCCGGGTGCTCGACAGTGACTTTGACGGTCGTGCCGCGCGGGCCGAGCAAAAACTTCCGGACTTCCGGGTACGTCTTGCCCTTCATCGAATTGCCGTCGACGGCGGTAATGCGATCGCCAAATCGCAGTCCGGCGCGAGCGGCGGGCGATTCCGGGAAGGTGGCGCGAATGTAAGTGTTGGCCTCTGAGCCGTCGCGAAGATCTTCGATGGTGGCTCCGATGCCGAAGTATTCCGAGCGCTGCTCGGTGCGGAAGGAAGCGTATTCAATTGGATCGAAATAGGTCGAGTGCGGATCCAGGACGCTCAGCATTCCGCTGATGGACGACTTGAAGATTGCGTTGTAATCCAGTTTTCTGCCGTCAATGTGGTTTGACTGGATAACCGCGAGCGCCTCGGCAAGGTCACTCTTGATCGCGGGACCGGTCACGGTCGACCTACTGGCTGAGCCGCCGGTTGGCGCCGGACGATCTGGACTTGTTGCTCGCCGCGCGGATCTGTTTTGCTGAGCGATAATAAATGCGGGAATTGCCAGGGCAATAACGAGGAAGAGTATTCCCGGGGCAAAAGACCTTTTTCTCACGCAACCCTCCTAAACCGAAGAACTCGGGGACGCCAGAATAACACGAAGCAGCGAACCTTTTGAATGTACGCAGAGCGCCGGACGAAGTTTTCTGCCAAAACGCCGTAGGCATGTAGATGCCGCTCGTGAGGTTTTGGTCGCCTGCTTCTCTGTGCAACCTCTGTGTCCTCTGTGTCTCTGTGGTGGGAAGTTTTTTTACCACGGAGACACAGAGGACACAGAGGTTGCACAGAGAAGAGCCCAATGCTTTATTATGGCTATCAAGCTCTCGCACGACAGTTCGACGGAGGATCTGAATGTCCACGACATTAAACAGGGATAGTCTTTTGTCTTTTGCCAACTCGCACCGCGACGAATACGAATCGCTGCTGGGTCGCTTTGTTGAAACTCCTACGGTTTCCGTCGATCCGAATCATTTAGAAGACATCAGAAAAGGCGTCGACCTCACGGTTGAAACGATTGAGGGCTACGGCGGCAAAGCCGAGATTTACCGGGCCGAAAAGGGCAATCCCGTTATTCACGGCGTCTTCGGCAACGACAAAAACCTGCCGACCGTGACCGTTTACAACCACATCGACGTGCAGCCGGCGTCGAAAGAAACTGAGCCGTGGGACACCGAGCCCTTTCAGTTCACAAAGAAGGGCGACACTTACTACGGCCGCGGCACCACCGATGACAAAGGCCCCGCCCTCAGCGCACTCTTCGGCGCACGTGCAGCGATCGAAGCCGGCGTTCCGGTGAACATTCGTTTCCTTTGGGAGTTTGAAGAGGAGATCGGCTCGCCCAACTTCGAAAAGATCATCACGAAAGCGAAGTCGAACCTGCGGACGGATTCGGTCGTGGTGTCTGACACGGTTTGGGTGTCGCGAAATCGTCCGGCGAGCTCGGCAGGATTGCGCGGACTGCTCGGCTTCATTCTCACGCTCGAAACCGGGACGACTGATACACACTCGGGCGAAACGGGCGGCGCATCACGAAATCCGATTGCCGAGCTAGCGCAGCTTCTCACCGAGCTTTATGACGTCCGCACCGGCAAGGTCAAAATCAAGGGCTTTTACGACGACGTGATTCCGCCCAGTAAACAAGAGCTGCAAGACTGGGCAAACTGCGGCTTCACGACCAAGTCGTTCAAGAAGGCGCATCACTTGAAAAAGATGCGTACTGAAGATCCGCTCGAAGTGATGAAGCGAATCTGGGGTATGCCGACGCTCGAAGTTCACGGGATCGTCGGTGGTTACCAGGGCCCGGGTTTGAAATCGATCGTGCCGCCACGCGCGGAGCTGAAGGCTTCGTGTCGTTTAGTGCCGGGGCAGGATCCGGCGAAGCTCAGGAAACTGATCTTGGCGGCGGTGAAAGAAAGAAATCCTGATGTGAACGTTCAATTTGAGCATGGCGCACCTGCATTTCGCACGGTGCTCGAAGGCGAGCTGCCACAGGCGCTGAAACGTGCGATCAAGTTTTCGTTTGGGAAAGAAGCGGTGTTCGTTCGTGATGGTGGGACGATCGGCGCGATGACGAGTATCGAGAAAGTTTTGAGCTGCCCGGTGCTGTTCCTCGGTCTATCACTACCCGAGCACGGCTATCACGCACCGAACGAGAATTTCGACTGGCAGCAGGCTTCGGGTGGGATGGTCGCCTTTGCGAAGTACTTCGAAGAGATTTCAAATTTAAGCCGCAGATAGGTCTTGTTCTATTCCATCGCGGCTAAATTATGCATGAGAGGCGCTCTTCGTTGAGGGCTACGAAGCCGGCCTTCTCGTAAAACTTCCGCGCCTCGGGGTTTTGCAGGTGAACCGCGACATCGATGCGTGTCACGGCCTCGCGCCGTAACTGCTCCTTCAACTGATTGAGCATCTCCGATCCGGCACCCTTCCCACGCCGGTCAGGCTTCACCGAGACATCATCGAGCTTCGCTACCACCGAACCCATCGACGTCGAGATCGCGTAACACACCACACAGATTCCCGCGACGCCGTCCTCGTCGTAAGCCATCCAAACAAACCCCAGCTCCGGGTGCTCCAGAAAAATATCGAGCGCATTGTTCAGACCTTGCAGACCGAGATCGCCGTACGCCTGGCTACTCGCCAGGTAATGCTCATCCTCGCGGAGAAAGTCACCGAGCATATGGAAAGCATCGGCCACGTCCGCTGCGTGCATTTTTCGACACGTCAAACTCACGGGCACAATGATGCCAGCGGTGCTATAATCCCGCAACCGCATTCCGAGTAGTTTTTCCAACCCTTAACGCGCAGGTCAGGAGCCATGAGAAAAATAACCACCACTCTCTTCGCCACAGCACTGTTTCTTTTCATCACCACGTCAGCATTCGGTCGCGAAGCGCGACTCGTGCGCTATCCGCATTATCACAACGGCCGCATCGTCTTCAGCTATCTTGGAGACATCTGGACCGCTGACGAGAATGGCCAGAACATTCAACGCCTGACAGTCAACCGGGCGCGCGATGTTTACGGGCGTTTCTCGCCGGATGGAAAGTGGATCGCCTTTTCGAGTGAGCGCAACGGGAACCTCGACGTTTTCCTGATGCCCTCGGGCGGCGGCAACGCCAAACAGCTTACGACTCACTCCGCTGACGACGTCGTGCTTGGCTGGTCGTCTGACTCGCGCTCGGTCCTGTTCAGCAGCAATCGTGGCGAAGACTTCATGCCGCAGCTTTATCTCGTCAGCACCGAAGGCGGCATGCCGTGGAAAGCCGGGACTGACATGGGTATCCAGGCTTCTTATTCGCCCGACGGTCAGAAGCTCGCTTACAACCAGAAGGGGCAAGTCTACTGGCGCAAGTATTACCGCGGCTCATATTCGACCGATATCATGATCATGGACGTGGCGGCGAAGAGTTTTAAGCAGATCACTGACTTCGACGGTGAGGACTCATGGCCCATGTGGGGAAACGACGGCTCCATATATTTCGTCAGCGATCGTGAAGGCGGTGGTCTGACAAATATCTATCGCGTTTCCGAAAACGGTGGCAAAGCCGACCGCGTGACGACGTTCAAGAACGGCGACGTGCGCTGGCCCGCGATCAGCTCCGATGGCAAAGTGATCATGTTTGAGCACGACTTCGGCATCTGGAAATACGACGTGGGGTCAAAACGCGCCACGCCGATCAAGCTCGACATCGACGCTGAGACACAGGAAAACCTGTCGGAAGTGCAGCCGTTCAATTCGCAGGCTGACGATTATGACCTCGCGCCGAATTCACGACGCGTCGCGATCTCGATTCACGGCGAGATCTTCACCGCGCCAGTCGAGGAAGGCGATCTCAAACAGGTTACTGACGGCGCCGCACGCGATCGAAATGTCGCCTATTCACCTGACGGCAAGTGGCTTTCGTATGTTTCGGATCAGAGTGGACGTGAAGAGTTGTTCGTCGTGCCGGTTGACGGCTCAGCGCAAGCAGTACAGGTCACGGACATCGACGCATTGAAAAACGCCTACAACTGGTCACCGGATTCGAAAGAGATCGCTTTCGCGTCTTCCGACGACAAGCTGCGCAAGCTTGTGGTTGCAACGAAGCAGGTGACTGAGCTCGACAACTCGCGTTACGGCGGTTTCAGCGCTCCGGTCTGGTCGCCTGATGGAAAGTGGATCGCGTATTCGAAGCCTGACGCAACGCGCAATTCTGATATCTACATGATTTCCGCATCGGGCGCGGAAAAAGAGCCGCACAAAGTAACGTTCGATTCGAGCAACGATCTTGGCCCGCGATTTTCGCCGGACGGCCGCAAGCTCTACTTCCTGCGTCTCGAACCTACAGGTAACAACACGCTGTCAGTTCAAGTCTATTCAGTTTGGCTGGAGAAACAGGAGCGCGATCCGGACGATCCGGAGGAACGAGACGCGCAAGCTCCGCCGCAGCAACCTCCGCCGGCCGCCGCGGGTGAAGACGGTGAAACACCGGCTCCGAGACCAAGACCGCAAGCCAACCGTCCACCGCGAGAGATCAAGATGGATTGGGATGGTCTGAAGCGTCGCACACGACAAGTGACGCGCATGCCGTTCCCGGTTTCGAACTTCATCCTTACACCCGACAGCCGCACGATCGTTTTTGTGACGAGTGAGCCGGCGGGCATCGCAAGCGTGCCGGTGATCTATTCGATTCAGGAGGACGGGCGTCGCTTAACGCGAGTCACGTCGGGCGCGCCGCCGCAAGATGGTGACGGTGGTGGACCGGGAGGTGGTGGCGGTTTCGGTGGCGGGTTTGGCGATCTCGCGATCTCGCGCGATGGCCGCACGCTCTTCTTCCGTGAGCGCGATGGCATCTATTCAGTGGCTTTGGCAGGGGGCGCAGCGGCGGGACCGGGTGCAGCAGCAGCGGCAGCAGCAGGTGCGGGTCGTGAAGCCGGCCGCCGTCGCATCAACTT
Organism: Pyrinomonadaceae bacterium; assembly: GCA_036498585.1. Lineage (GTDB taxonomy): Bacteria > Acidobacteriota > Blastocatellia > Pyrinomonadales > Pyrinomonadaceae > PSRF01. Next base: position 45,484 of record DASYFE010000074.1, read on the forward strand.
CAACGTGCGCGTTCGTATCGACCGTCCGGCCGAGTGGGCCGAGATGTTCGACGACGGCTGGCGCACGATGAAGTATCGTTTCTACGATCCGAAGATGCACGGTATGGACTGGGACGCCGCGCGCGCGAAGTATCGTCCGCTCGTCGACTTCGTCGGCGATCGACAGGAGCTACTCAACATCATCAACGAGATGATCGGTGAGTTGAACGCTTCACATACGGGCGCAGCGCCGCCGCCGCGTGGTCCGGGCGCGGGTGGTGTGACAACGTCGCACCTTGGTCTCGAGCTGGAGCCTGACAAGGCCGCCGGTCGTTATCGCGTCGCTTACATCTACGAAGATGGCCCAGCAGATAAAGACTGGGTGAAAGTGAAAGTCGGCGATTACCTGCTCGCGATCGACGGCAAGCCAGTCAAAGCCGGCGACGAATACTGGTCGCTTCTGAACTCTCGTCTCAATCGCAAGGTGAACGTCACGTTCAACTCGACACCGGCTGAAGCCGGCTCGTGGAACACGCGCATCGAAGCGATCTCGCCGAATGCTTACAGCCAGTTGCGGTACGAGCGCTGGGTGAAGGAGCGTCGCAAGAAAGTTGATGAGCTGTCGGGTGGACGCATCGGCTACCTGCACATCCAGGCGATGAATCCGCCGTCGCTGCGACGTTTCGAGAAGGAGCTGCGCGAGTATCGCAACAAGGAAGCGATGATCATCGATCAGCGCTGGAATGGCGGCGGCAACATCGAACAAGAGCTGCTCGCGATTCTGGTCCAACGGCAGTATCAGGTTTGGCAGCCGCGTGGCACTGAAGCCACAGGCCGTCCGTTTGCGGGATTCTTCGGACCGAAGGTCGTGCTGCAAAACTGGCGCTCGGCTTCAAACGCTGAGATGTTTCCGGCGGGGTTCCGTGCACTGGGTCTCGGTAAGGTGATCGGCACGCCGACGATGGGTGCGGTCATCGGCACGGGCAGCTACAGCCTGATCGATGGATCGACTGTGCGAACACCGGGCGTTGGTGTGTATCTCGCTGATGCGAAGCATACGAACATGGAAAATTACGGTGTGCAGCCCGATCTGCTGGTTGATATCAAACCGGAAGACGCGCTTGCCGGACGCGATCGTCAACTCGAGGCCGCGATTGAGGAGTTGATGAAGCAGTTGAACGGCGGGCGTAAGGGCACCGCTACCGAAGCACAGCGGTAGACAGTTGTAGACAGGATTTACAGGATTCGTCAGGATTTACAAGATGGACCCTGTAAATCCTGTTCCAATCTTGTAAATCCTGTCTAACATACCTACGGAGTCACAATATTTTCCATCTTCACGACCTCGAAGTTCGATCCTTTTATCCCTTTTAGCGTGTTGAGATCGTTGTCGTTCCAACGCGGGTCGGGAGCGCCGCTGATGAACCAGTTCGAGCCGTTGTCCGCGAGGATGAGGCCATACTTCTTCATCGCGCGTAGTATCACCTGCATGGACGGTGAGTAGCCGGAGATATCGACCGACGCTTTCAACCGCACACGCATTCCCATCGGCGGCCGATCGACACTCGTATTCGTACTGGCCCAGTGACGCGCCGGAGCGATGTAAGCCCGGCGCGTTATCTGCGCCGTGAAGCGAATCGCGTGTCTGATCTCCTGTTGCTCGAACACTTCGTCATAACGCACTAATCCCGGAAAGATCGGTAGCCCTGCCGCGTCCGCCGAAGTCCAACCAGCGGGTCGCAACGCATTCGAATTCAGATCGAAGATCGCGCCTGAATCACAATTCCAACTCGCGGCGTTATTCACCGGAAACGCACGATACATTTCGTAGAGCCTCCAGTTATCACGATCGATAACGAGCACGTGTCGATCGCCCGTGCCGTTTGGACCGCCCTCGACCGGCGCATCTGTCGGAACCGGATACGGCCCGGGATCGCTTTGCGAGCCGAAGGCTTTGAAGCCGATAGTCACTGGGGTTTGATTGCCCGCGACGACGATGTAAGGAATGCCATTCGGCGCGCCTTCCCAGACTGTACCGAAGTCGGGATGCAGGCTCGTGGTCAATCCCATGCCCGCGATGATGTTGTCGGAGTTGGGATCGACAGGACTGTTTGAGATGTCCTGGCTCCAGGCGTTGTCGAACGGGAAGACTTGTTTGCCATGAAGACTCACGCCCGAACCGAGATCGGGAGTCGGTTGCGCGACGGGTACATCGTCAGGTAGACCACCACCGACGTGACCAATACCGATACGCACGCGATTACTCGCCATGCCATGCGAAGTGATTCCCACCAGCACGTCCCCTACATCGCCGAGGTTGTCGTTGAGACGCACGATCACTGACGTAACACCGGAAAGTGTGGGCACGCTGCCGGTGTATTCGACTGTCAGCGGATACTGAATGTGATTCCCGTCTTCAGCACTGGCCGTAACGGTTTCACCGGGAAGCAGAGTCAGGTTTGTCGCGAAGAGCATCACGCGCGTGCGATCGTCCTGGCTGAATGGCACCGGAGTGGTGGGAGCGAATGGCTCAGCGAGGCGGTTGATTGAATCAAACGCGAGCGCGCGCGTCGTCGAGTTTGTTTTCGTCAGCAACACCGGCGCGGTTGCAAGGCGCGCCTCCGTGGGCGCGAGCAGCACAATACACAGCAAAGACAGAATGAGAACAAAGGCACCGCGGCTTCTCATATATTTAATGTTGAGCTTGGGACTATGAGGGCAGGAGCAAGAACACCCCGAGAGTAATTGGGTGGGCCATGCTAAGTCAAGAAAATTTAGCCGTGGCCCTGTTTACGCATGTAAAGCTGCGCCAGCATGTTCATTAAGTCTTGTCGTCCCGGCAAAACGTTCAGTAGACGCTTTATCGACTCGATCGCTTCGTCGACGTGTTCGCCTGTCACAAGACTCACGAATGCCATCAACTTGTATGATTCGGGATAGTCAGGCCGTAGCGCGATTGCCTTCTGCAAGTGCTCGCGGATCTTGGTGGCGACATCTGCTGGATAACCCGTGACATTTCCCGTCTCAGCGCCACTCAGCACAAGCGCGTAATAATAATGAGCGAGGAAGTTTCGGGAGTCCGCGGCAATCGCACGTTCAAGACTTGCCTGAGCCTTGTCAAGGTTGCCTTCGCGAAAATAAACCATGCCAAGCGACGCGTGCGCCATCGCAAGGCTGGGATCCAATCTCAGCGCCTTTTCCAGATACCAGTGAGCGCCCTTGGCATGGCTGTGGAAGATCAGATCGCCGAGATACGCTTGTGCCTGGGCTTCTGGTAGCGGCGTCGCCGCGGCGTCGGTGTCGAGTTCAAGCTTTTCTTCAAACTCACCGTTGAGTACGTTGTAACGCTTTTTCTTTACGTACTGGCGCAGATCTTTTTCCATAACCTCGAAGGTAATCCCGAAGGCCTGTTGAAACGCCTGGTCCAGGGGCGCCTGCGAGCCCAGCAGCTCCATGAACTTACCTAACTGTTCAACTTTGCCGGCGTTGCCGATGATCAGATAGTGCATCAGCGCCCACGATTGCGCGTAAAAGATGCCTTGCTTTTCACTCTCGTTGTAGTAGGGTGATTTGTGATCGACTTCAAACAAAGTACGCAACGGTAGCATGTTGCTTTCGCGCAGCAGGAAGACGTGGTGACTGATTGGAATTCCCAGCGTGAACTTTTGATCGTCACTGATTTTTAATGTGCTGTAATACTCTGCCAGGCCTTCATTAAACCAGTCCGGGACGTCTCTGAAAGTGTTTTTGATCAACAGGTGAGTGTATTCGTGAAAGATGATGGAGAACGGGTCCTGCCGGCCGCGCACTTCGGTTGTGAGCGTGATGTAATTGACGTCGGGGCCCGGTTGGAAGTATCCGGCGATATTTGGGCTGGGCTTGAACGGGGTATACGAATCGTCGCTCTTGAAAACGACGACAGTAGTCGGCACGGGCGTATTGAATTGCATTTTCGGAAATAGCACCGTAAACACTTCGCGAAACTGCTCGAGTCTCAATGCGACTTTCCTGATGTCTTTTTCGCTTGCGTTTCCGACCAGCAGGAAATTTTTCGTGCGCACGCTAATCCACGAATCTTTCGTCGAATCTTTCGCGATTACCGAGTGCTGAGAAAGGGCGAGGAGAAGGCAGAGGCTGACAACAACGTGAGTAATTAAACGCTTCATTTTTTAAGGTCCAAAGATTGAGGATTCGGCGAGGCGGAATGCGTATTGAACATTCAGCCACTGCGCCACGGGCTGGCCCGCCTTCATCGCGGGCTTGAATTTGATCTCGCAAGCTACACGAATCGCGTTCTCAGTCAGGCCATACGGGAGTCGCCTGACCACTCTAATGCGACCGATCTTTCCATCACCAAGCAGCAAAACTTTGAGCACGACAATTCCCTCCACGCCGACTCGTCTTGCTTCGCGTGTGTAACCAGGCAACTTTTTCGCAGTGATCTCAGCTTTAACGTCAACTTCCTTGATTTCATAAGCCGTGACCTGATCGCGATCGAGCAGATGCGCGAGAGTGCCGTCGTCAGTGCAACGATAGTCTTCGTCCTTCTCCGCGGTCACCTGAGATCGAGGCGGTAACGAAGAAGTTGGCGACGGCTTTGCTTCCGGTGTTGGAGTTGGAGTTGGCGTCGGCGGTGGGAGATTGCGTCTGCCGGATTGAGCGAACGCGGAAGCGCCAACGAGGATGATGAGGATTAAAGCTCGGATCAATTCATTACCTCGGCGCTGCCGCGCTCGGATCTGTTAACCCGTCACTCTTCCGGGCCGGTACAAGTCGGTCCGTGCAGCGCGGGGATCTTCTGACTGATGATCGGATAATTCGGAGCTTCGTCTATATTGATCTGGGTCCAATGAGCGTAGTTCTCAGGCACATTAGTATCGGCGAAGATTGCTTCGACGGGACACTCCGGCACGCACGCATCGCAATCGATGCAGGTGTCGGCATTGATGTAAAGACGATCTGGTAGCTCGTGAAATGCTTCAACAGGACAAACAGCTGCGCAGTCGGTGTACTTGCAATCGACGCACAATTCAACAACTACGTAGGTCATTCGGGAACTAGGCTCCTTTCGATGATGGCAAAAGTTATTCAGTAGCGAGAATAAAGTCAACAGGAAAGAGCTTTATCCACAGATTACGCAGATTGTTTATAACATCTGTGTAATCTGTGGATAAAGAAGCTCAGGCGCCTTCACTGCCGCGGCGTTCGACTTTGCCCGGTCCGTGGATGGTTTTGTTCACTACCGGATCTCCTTTGTATGTAACTGTTGAAGGCCCCGAAACGGTCACATCGAGCTGGTTGGTAACATCGAGATCGATCCTCGCAACGCCTTTACTGTCGACCACACCGCGCGCGGCATGAAGATTCTCCGCGTCGACCTTGCCGGCTCCGTTCGCACCAACGTCGATCAACTTCGTGGTCCCCGCAACCACGATTGTCGCAGCGCCATTGGTGTCGATCTCAAACTTGTCGTTGTTCATTCCCTTGATATCGACGTGTCCCGCGCCATTGACGGAAAGACCTTCGAGATTTGGAACAGAGATCCTGAACTTCACCGGCTCAGAAGTCGAATAGTTCTTCGTGTTTTTGAGTCGCAGGATGTTGCTGCTGACCTCAGTAGTGACGTACTCGAGCACGTTGTCGTCACCTTCAACTTCGAGACTCTGATTCTTCTGACACGTGACTTCGATCGTGAACGCGCCTTCGGTCGAGATCGAGGTGAAGGGTGCAACCTCGCGCTTCTGAAGCTCGCGCTTGCCCGAGCCTTTTATCTAAGACATGAACTTGCCATGACAGCCCGCCGCTACCGCCGTCAGCAAAACCAAGCACGCTAGTTTTCTCATTACAGTTCTCCTTTATCGTCTGGGAACGTAAGTGAACCAGAAATAGATCGCCTGCGCGACACCGATCAAGAACCCAATCACCGCGCCAAAAATCTCAATGGTCTTCAACTGGTCCTGCGCCACTGAAAGCACGAGGTCTTCGAGTTTCTCAAGAGGATAGTCCGATACCTTCTTGCGCACCAGCCCGCCAACGTCAAATTCGGCAATCGCAACCGGCAGTCGCTCGCGCGCCGCAAGTGTGATGCGCTCGACGAGGGCCCCACTCGCGCGCTCCATCGCCTTGCGCGAAACGTGATCGCCGAGACGCCCGATCGGTGATATCAACAGGCGCTCGATCTGCGTGCTCAGGATCCCATTGATCGTGCGCGCCGTGTCGTCGCGTGAAAGCAGGCCGAGCAGGCTCTTGCTCAAAAACTCTTTCGCGTGGGTGGTGGAGTTTGAATCAAGCTGCTGCATCAGCGCGCCGAGTGTTTGTGGACGCAGACGATCGATCACCTCTTCGACTTGCGTCGATACTGACGTTGACAACGCTTCACTGCGAAGTATCTCGATCAGCCGATTGCTAATCTGCGACTTCAGATCCTCGAAACGGATCGAGTCAAACTGGCCAATCAACTCATTCAGCGGACGCGCCATTACCTTGTCTACAGTCGCATTCAAAAACGCTTCCGCTTCCTGTTCGAACGCGGGACCGCGCAAATACTCTTCAACGCGACGCGGGAGCGTTTTGTTCATTAGTTCATCGACTTCGCGGTGAATGCGCTCGCGCGAGACGAAGATCTTTTTGAACAGGGAGAGTTGCTGGTAATACTCATCGACCTCGAGCTTGATCAAGCCGCCGATCTGTTTGCGTGTTGTTTGGGCCGTGGCGATTTCAGCGAGGTGATGGACGATCGGCGGCACCTGCTGATCGATACGATCTTTGATGAACGCGATCGTTTCCGGCGTGAACGTGTCTGCGAGTGTCGCCTCGCTGTGCGCGAGATCGTCCATACGACCCGCGACAAACTCGTGTACTTTCGTCTCGAATCCTTCAGTAGCAAACAGCTTATGAACCTGGTCTTCGGCGAAGTCGAGGACTTTATCGAGTGAGTTGTCACTGACCATGTCGCCGAGGCGACGGTCGAGTAGCTCGTCGATCTGTTTATCGACGAAGTTCTCGATCGCGTTTGCGGTTTCTTCGCTCTTCAACATCTCGGCGATGTATTCGGCGAGTCGGTATTGAAGCGCGGAGATCGTGTCGAGAATCGGCGCGCGCGCCTGCGACGGGAGCGCGTCGATGAACGACGGATAGACGCGGCTGAGCAGCTCGTTTGTGTACGCGCCGACAAAGTCTTCCACCTTGCGTTGAAAAAAATCCGTTTCAAAGAGCGCGTCGAAGACAGTTTGTTGTGAAACGAGCTCGTTGCCGACCGCGTTGCCGATCGACTGGGCCAGCTTCTCGCGATGGCGGGGAATCATTCCCTGCGGCCAGATGGTGACGCCGAGAAGTTTTACTGATTGATACGGGTGAAAGAGCATCCAGATGGCGAGCCACGCGGCGCCGTAGCCGTGAATCGTGGCAACCACAATGATGCCGATGGCGATTGCTAGCTTCATAGACACACGTAGACAGGATTTACAAGATTCTACAGGATTAACAAGATATTGTTTTATAAACGTCTTGTTAATCCTGAAAAATCTTGTAAATCCTGTCTAAAACTTACTCGACGAGATAGCCGGCGTTGATCCACGCGCCAGTTCCGCCGGTCACATTGAGGAGATTTGAGAACCCCTGTTGTTGCAACAAACTCGCGGCCGCGCTCGATCGATAACCGCCGGCGCAGATGACAGCGGTCACTTTGTCTTTCTCGAGTTTCAGTGGACCAAGGCTCTTGTCGAGACTCGCAAGCGGCGCATTCTGTGCGCGTGGCACGTGGCCGCTGACGTATTCCGTGGGACGTCGCACGTCGACGATCTGCATATCGTCGTTTGCCAGACGCTCATTTAACTCGGCCACACTGATTTGCGGAAGCGTGTTGATTGGGAGTCCGGCGTCGCGCCAGCTCGTGACGCCGCCTTCGAGATAACCCTTCACGTTCTCGATCCCTACGCGTGCGAGTCGCACGACCGATTCGTCAACCTGCGCTCCGGTGTCGGCGATGATGACGATCGACGCATTCAGCGGGATCAAGCTGCCGGCCCACATGGCAAACTGCCCGCTGAGCCCGATGTTCATCGAGCCGGGAACGTGACCGGCGCCGAAGTCTGCCGCGCTTCGCACGTCGAGTAACACGTTGTCTCGCAATTCCATGACTTGCTGAGGTGTTAACGGCTGCGGTGGCTGCAGCTCGGAAAGCCCACGCGCGCCCGAGCGATTGATCTCCGCGTCTTTCGGAAAGTAATTGGGCGCTTCGGGAAGGTCCGCGGTCATCATCGTCACAAACTCTTCTTTACTCATCGGCCGCAACGCGTAGTTGAACTTGCGTTGCTCGCCAATGGTTGACGATGTTTCTTTCGACATGTTGCGACCACACATCGAGCCGGCGCCATGCGCGGGATAGACCTCTACCTGGTCCGGCAGTTCGAGCAGCTTTCCGTGAAGGCTGTCGTACATCATCTCAGCCATCATTTGCGGTGTGTAGCCCTTACCGCCGGCGAGATCCGGGCGTCCGACGTCGCCGATGAAGAGCGTGTCGCCGGTTAGTAGTTTTTGCGGCTCGCTGGGCGCGGTGATGAGAACGCAGATTCCTTCAGGCGTGTGACCGGGAGTTTCGAGAAAGCGTAGCGTAACGCTTCCCATCGATAGCACTTCACCGTCTTTTACAGCGCGATGCTCAAACTCGACGCCTGCTTTTTCGCCGAAGATGATCTGCGCCCCGGTCCGCGCCGCGATCTCCTGATGACCACTGACGAAATCGGCGTGCAGGTGCGTCTCAATCACGTACTTGATCTTCAACCCTCGTGCGTCAGCTTCCGCCAAATACTCATCAACATCGCGCTGCGGATCTACAACCACACCTTCACCCTCCGACCCGAGCAGGTACGAAGCATGCGCCAAACACCCAAGATAGAACTGCTTGAAATACATCAGGAGACCTTCTGTTCCGACTGAGTTGTTTTACAAGATTACAAGATTTTCAGGATTAACATGTAAATCCTGTTCATCCTGCAATCCTGTAAAAGACTTACGTAAAAACCTATCCTTCACGCGGAAGTTTGTAATATTCCCGCGCGGGTTTCAAAGGACGCAACATCCAGTACGGCCTGCGCGTTCCGTCCGGTGAAAACTTGTCTGCTGGGCGCGTCATCGCCAGCCATTTTTTATAAACCTCGCGCGACTTCTTCGTGTCGACAAAAATATCACCCGGCTTGTCATCCGGCTCAGCCGCGCGCACACGCACCGCCTGGTGCCAGCAATGCATCCCCGAAATCGGATCCGGATGCACTGGAAAAGTCATGTTCTGATGAACGCCCGCATCCTTCCACCAGATGCGCATCGTATCCGGATCATCAGACGCATAAGGCTCGATTCCTCTCTCACGCTTCAAGCCCCATTCGCTGCCGTCGCGGTCCAAACGCACCGTCGCCATTAGCTGCCGCTGCCCCTCGTCAGTCAGCTTCCAACGGCCCATGTGATGGCTGCACGCAACGATGCCGGGTCGAATTCCTTCGGTCACCCACGCCGCCACGACGTAGTAACCAATCTCCGTTTCCACACGCACGAGATCGCCGGTGCGAACACCGAGCTTCGCTGCATGGCTGGGATGAATCCAGAGCGGGTTCGTGTGCGCGATCTCGTCAAGCCACTTCGCATTCGCGCTGCGCGTGTGGATCTGCACCGCAAGCCGGAACGTCGAAATGAGGATCGTCTGATCTTCCTCGAGATTGTCTTTGTGAACGTGACTCTTGAAATAAACCGGTATCGCGAGCTCGGGCCAGCCCCAGCCATTCATCGTTGACGAATAAAACTCGAGCCGACCACTCGGCGTTGGGAAACCGCGTTTGATCGCGCCGTCCATCTCGATGCCAACGAGCCGGCGTCCCTCTTCATCACCATCAGGCAGCGGGAGGGGAACGATATTTGGCCCAGCCGGTTTCGCCGCGCGTGTGAACACTCGCCCAAAATGATCCTTGCGTCCATCTTCCATCTCTTCCGCCGGAACGTTCTCCTCGTAAACCTGCCCGATCTTTTCTTTCACTTCAAACGCACCGTAGCGACGCATGAATTCCAGCGGCGTCAAATTCTCCTCGGCGGCGCGTTCCGGCAGACCCGGAACCGAGTTGTCGAAGATCCATTCGTAGTATTCATCGACGCTGAGTCGCTTTCCCGGATTCTTTTTCGACTCGGCAAAGGGTCGAATGCCAAGACTGCCATCGGGATCGATCCGCCACGTCAGCTCCAGCCAGAATTCATTCTCTTCCCACACTTCGCCGGGATTCACTTTGCGCGTGTCCGTAATCGTCTCGCCGTCACGCTGTCGCATAGCTTTCATTACCGGCTGGCGAAAACCAAGCCACTGCGAATCGTGTGTCTCGTACGAGGCCAGATCGTGTCGCTCCGATCCGACGCCCATCGGCAGCACGTAGTCAGCGTAGTAAGCAGTTTCGTTCCACGTCGGCGTGAGCGCGGCGTAACAACCGACGAGGTCCGGATCGGTCAGCATCTCGATCCACGAGAACCCATCGGGGTTGGTCCAAACCGGGTTGTAGACGCGCGTGAAGTAAACGTCGAGCTTCGCGCGGCCGTCTTTCAGAAAGTGCGGCAACAGGAACGACATCTCATTCATCGAGAGGGGATACTCGCGCGGCCAGGTGATCTCGTTCCACATCTTCGGATGCGGCGGCGTGTAAATCGGCCGGGGCACAAACTTGTTCCACGCGTTTGGAAACACACCGCCTTCAGTTGCAATCGCGCCGAGCAACGCATTCAACATGAAGAGACAGCGCGCCACCATCCACCCACCACTCACACCCGACGCCACACTACGCCAATTGTGACTCGAAAACCTCGTGCCCGCTGTCGCCACGAGCTTCGCAATCTCTTCAATCACGCGAGCCTCAACCCCCGACTCCTGCGCCGCAAACTCAAACGTATACTCCCGATAGATCTGTTTTAATCGTGCTTCAAAATCCGTAAAATCCGTGGCCGGATTCTCCTCTGCCGCCAAAAACTCCGTCCAGTTCCACCACCGCTCTACAAATGCGCGGTTATACAGATCGTTCTGAATCAGGTAGTTCGCGATCGCGAGCAGGATCGCGGCTTCAGAACCCGGATACGGCGACACCCAGTAATCGGCGTGTGTCGCCGTGTTCGAGAGTCGCGTGTCAAAAACGATGAGTTTCGCGCCGTTTGCTTTGCCGTCGATCACGCGTTGCGCGTGTGGATTGAAGTAGTGTCCCGACTCGAGATGCGCGCTAATCAGCAGGATGACTTTCGCGTTCGCGTGATCCGGACTGGGTCGATCGAGACCCATCCAGAGCTGATAGCCTTCACGACTGCCTGACGAGCAGATGTTGGTGTGTGAGTTGTGACCGTCGATGCCCCACGCCGCGAGGATGCGCTCAGTGAAACCGTCTTCGCCGGGACGACCGACGTGATACATCACTTCATGACGCCGGTTTTCGACGATCGCATTGCGAATGCGCCCCGCGAGTGTGTCGAGTGCTTCGTCCCAGGTCGTGCGTTCCCATTTACCTTCGCCACGTTTTCCCGCCCGTTTGAGCGGATAAAGAATGCGATCGGGATCGGTTACCTGGTTCAGTGTTGCGGGGCCTTTGGCGCAGTTGCGACCGCGCGAGCCCGGGTGTTCAGGATTGCCTTCAAACTTCTGAACGTCGCCCGTGACTTTGTCGATGTAAGCGAGCAGGCCACACGCCGATTCGCAGTTGAAGCACGTGGTCGGGACGATTGAGTAATGACGCTCTTTGCGTCGCGGCCACGCGCGCGGATCGAGCTCGGTCCAGTTGTCCCAGCGCTCCTTCGGTGGAAACGCGGCGAGATGACTGCGGCTCGGGCCTGGGTAAAAAGTCTCTTTCATCTTTTAAGCGAGTGGCACGGACTGCGCCGCCTGAACGTAAGCGTTCTCGAAGAGCATCAATCCGATCAATGCGAACGGCGCGCCGCCGATGCCGATCTGCGTGCTCACAACGCCGAGCACTGCGAGCAAGGGCAATAGACCGCCGATCAGCGACAGCGCTGTTCCCACCCAGAAGTCGGTCTTGTACCGCCCGCTCACCATTTCCCAGATCGCGAGTCGCGCGTGTGCTGTCGGATGGGTTAACGAAACTTCACCCCAGACCATCAACAAGTGAATCACGCTCGTGATTGCCAGTATCCATAACAACAAGTCTACGCGATTGTTCAGGACGGTCGCGATCGGTAACAGAATCGCCGAACCCAGCAGCGCTGCCTGAAACACGAGATGCGGTGGCAGCAGGGGGTTCTGCCACATGTCGCGCGCCTTTGCCTGTGCGAAGAGGTACGCGGTGTAGACCGCAGTCAGTAACGACAACGGCACACCCGCGATCATTAGCCACGGCTGAAATGTTGTCGATCCGGCCCAACTCGCAATGAAGTGCAGCAGCAACACAAGCGTGTAACCAGCGATGATGAACGCGCCCTTCACGAGCCAGCTACGCCACTGTGGTCTCGTAAAGATCATGAAGAACCGTTCGGGATGCTCGAGATCCCAAAGCAGCAGCGCACCCGTCATCGCCAGGAACCCTCCCGAAACAATTGGTGTGGCCCACAACCAAAGCGGACTGTTCACGTTCACCACGCCGACCAACACGAGCAGGCACGCAATCAGGTAAACACCGGAAGCGATGCCCTTGGTCCACGTGTAAAGACTGACGCGCCAATCCCACGGAATCGAATGCGCAACGTCGTACGAGAGCAACGCCGCCGCAGATGAGTTGCCGTAATTCGGATTTCCCGAAGTTACGTAACCTGCGCCCTCCTGTTGCTCGCTCCACATGAACAGCCCGCCTTCGGGACGCTTCGCCGCGAGCGGATCGAGCGTCGCCTGGTGCGCGCCTTTGTAAAAGAGTTTTGGCAGCGTCTCTTTCTCAGGACGCCGCACGGCCACCGTATCTCGATTGATGATCTGCGCGACGTAAGAATCCGCGTCATTCATATCGCCGACGAGAATGGCCTGCGTCGGGCAAACGACAACGCACGCGGGTTCGAGCTTCATGTCGATGCGGTGCGCGCAGAAGTTACATTTCTCAGCCGAGTGGTCGTCGGGATTGATGAAGATCGCGTCGTACGGGCAGGCCGCCATGCACGCCTTGCAACCGATGCAGATCGACTTATCGAAATCAACTATGCCGTCCGCGCGCTTGAACATCGCCGTCGTCGGGCATGCAGTGACGCACGGTGCGTGAGCGCATTGATTACAGCGTGTGACCTGGTGTGCGCGGCGCGCCTGTGGGAAGACGCCGATGTCGACGTGTTTGACGTAAGTGCGCGTGACGGAAAGCGGAACGAGGTTCTCAGACTTGCACGCAGTTGTACATGCGTGACAGCCGATACAGCGCGTGTGGTCGATTACCTTGGCCCACTGAATCGGGTCCGACCGTTCCATCATATAAGCTCCCGCCCGGGAAGCGAGACTATAACATACGCGATTGACAAATCCGGCGCGGCGTAAGACAGTAACGTGCCTTGGAGGTGCCTTCATGCGTTCTACATTCTATTTTGCGTTGATTGTCCTCGTGACAGCGGTTTTTGCTGCGTGTAACGCCAGCGACACGACTAAGAATACCAAGCCCGCTCAGCTTCCCGGTTCAGACACCGTCTATGCTGATGGCGCGCGGCGCGTCACGGCGGACGAGTTGGACGCAATGATGAAAAACGGCCAGGCGGTTGTTATCGACGTGCGGAACCAGGCCTCATATGACATGGGACACATTCCCGGCTCAAAGCTAATACCCGCCGGCGAGATCCTGAACCACCTGAACGAGCTTCCGCGTGACAAGATGATTGTCACCTACTGTTCTTGACAGGCCGAACATACGTCCGCCGGTGCGGTGGTCGCTCTCAAGACAAAAGGAATCGAAAACGCGGCAGCGTTGTTGGGTGGGTATAACCTCTGGCAGCAGGAAAAGCGCCCCATCGAGAAGAAGCAGTAGTTAGCCACAAAAAGGCACAAAAATCACAAAAGAAAAGTTCAGAGTTCAAGCGGCTTGCCCGAAAAGTCTGATTTCTCTGTGCAACCTCTGTGTCCTCTGTGTCTCTGTGGTTGTTTTTCCTAAGCAATCGGCAACCACAGAGACACAGAGAACACAGAGGTTGCACAGAGAAGGACATGTATGACGACTTTTCGGGCAAAGCCGGGCTGAACTCTGAACTTTTCTTTTGTGCCTCTTTGTGGCTAAGTCTGCGGGACGATCTGTGTGACGAGGGCTGGTAGCGGCGTCACGACGCGCGCGGCGGGCACGCAGAGCACCGGACACGGCGCATTCCTGATCACTCTCTCAATCTCAGATCCCAACACGTGGCTGCTTCCAAATAACGATCCGTGTACCGCGGTTCCGATCACGATCAGATCCGCCTGAAGTGTGTCGGCGAGTTTGACGATCTCCTGGTACGGCCGGCCTTCAGAGATGTGCGTCGCGCCTCCGCCGCGCGATAGATTGGCCATCCGCTCCTGCACGTGACTGCGCAGTCGTGTCAACGCCGCCAGTCCGCCTTCGGGAAACATCACTGAGATCTGTTCGAAATAGTCTCCGATAACGTAAACCGCATGCAGCTCAGCGCCGAGCTGATTCGCCATCTGCGTCGCGAGCTGGGTCGCCGCGACTGACGATGGGCGGAAATTCGTCGCCAGCAGGACGCGCCCCAGCTGAATCTCGCTTTGTCCATTGATGAAATCTCTTTGCGGCGGCCTGATCGCCAACACAGCGCACGGCGACTCCGCAATGATGTCTTCAGCAAGCGAGCTGCCGAAGGCGCGCGTCAGTAGATTGCGATCGCGCAGCGCCACAGTGATCAAATCGATGTCCTGATCGATCGCGGCCTGTCCGATCTCTTTCGCATCCTGCACGCTCAACGATACGACGCGCCCGTGGCCGTGCCGCGCAAACGCAGTAGCATACTGCGATGCCGCCTCCGAATTTACTGAGGAGTCATCCGGAAAGAGAATGTTTCTAAAGGGAAACACGACGCCAACCTATCAACAGTTAGATAGGATTTACAAGATTTTTCAGGATTTACATGTTGATCCTGAAAAATCTTGTAAATCCTGTCTAACTTGTTAAACTCCGCAAGCTTTCCTAACGCAAGCAACAGTTATCTAAATCCACTCCCGGAGGCGACACCCTTGCTTCGAGGAATTTTACGCACCAAGAACCTTGACGAAATTCTAGCCGGCGTTGGCGGTCCACAGTTTGGACTGAAACGAACCCTCACCGCTTTCAGCGTCACGCTTATCGGAATTGGCGCAATCATCGGCGCCGGAATTTTCGCCACCGTCGGCACCGCCGCTTCAGGCACTGCCGAACGCGCGGGCGCTGGTCCGTCGTTGATGCTGTCGTTTGTCATCACGGCGATTGTGTGCGGGTTTACAGCACTCTGTTACGCCGAGCTGGCGTCGATGGTTCCGATCTCGGGCTCGGCTTATACCTACTCTTACGCGACGCTCGGCGAGCTCGTAGCGTGGATCATCGGCTGGGACTTGATCATCGAATACGCGATCGGCAACGTGGCGGTCGCGATTAGCTGGGCCGAGTTTTTCAATCGACTGCTGCGCAACCTCGGCATTCATGTGCCTGACTGGCTCACGTCAAATTATCGCACCGCGACCCCCGAAGCGCTCGCTGCGGCGCCGCACATCTTTGGCGTGCCGATAGTCTTTAACATTTTTGCGTTTGGCATCGTGGCGCTGATCACGGTCGTGCTCGTGTGGGGCATCAAGGAGTCGTCAAACTTCAACGCCGTCATGGTGCTGATCAAGATCCTTGTGTTGCTGTTTTTCATCGGGCTCGCGCTTTACTACGTTTCACCGGCGAAGATGACGGAGAACTGGAAACCGTTTCAACCGCAGGGATGGTTTGGAACGCTCACCGGCGCGGCGGTCGTGTTCTTTGCTTACATCGGTTTCGACGCGGTCAGCACTGTTGCAGAAGAGACAAAAAATCCGGCCAAAGATCTGCCTGTCGGAATTATCGCGTCGCTGATCATCTGCACGATTCTTTATGTGCTGGTGGCGGGCGTGTTCACTGGCATGGTGCCGTGGGAGACGGTGCGAAGCTGGACTGCGGCGCAACGTGGTGAGTCGCTCACGATGGCGCTCGAGACTGTCGCGCCGCAAGCGTTATGGCAGAACACCGTCATCGCGTTCGGATCGGTGGTCGCGCACACGGCTGTGCTGCTGGTGTTTCAACTTGGACAGCCGCGTATCTTCTTTTCGATGGCGCGCGATGGATTGCTGCCTTCGGTGTTCGCGAGTGTTCACCCGCGCTTCAAGACACCACACGTCACCACGATCCTGACGGGCGTTGCCGTCGGCGGCATCGCTGCGTTCGCGACTGTGGACGAGATGGTGAGCTTGACCAACATCGGCACTCTCTTCGCGTTCATTCTCGTTTGTGTCGGTGTGATGGTTCTGCGCCACAAGGATCCGAATCGAGTGAGACCGTTCAAGGTGCCGTTTGGTCCTTACCTGCTGCCGGGTTTGGGAGCGCTGTCATGCGCGCTCTTGATCTACTTCCTGCCGGAAGGTTCTTACTGGCGCTTTGTCGGTTGGCTGATGCTCGGGCTGTCAGTCTATTTTTCATATGGATATACAC
>DASYFE010000075.1:0-50502 GCA_036498585.1 Pyrinomonadaceae bacterium
TTCTGCTGTCGTACCTTGAAACTTGATGCCGAGTGCGAGACCACTAAATGGACCGTCGAGTTTGTAAGAGACTTCCGGTTTGCCGTTGCCCCAACTGGCTGACGTCGCCATCGGTCGATCCGGTTCTGCTTTGAAAGCGTCAGCCGGATAGACCATCATCGCGAGTCGCTGATCGGGATGCTGAATTACCTCGCTCGGCATCAATTCGTGAAATCCTTGTTCGTTGAGTTGCTCCGGATCGTTGGTGAAGTTTTGCGACGTCACTTCTTCGAGTAGCTTGGGAAAGAATTTGTCCTTGAGGTAAGCCGGATCAAAACTCGCGCCTCCCAGAACTATTCGATCGCGACCGAGCTCGGGAAAGCTAAAGATTGCAGTGCTCAGATATACTGGGCCGCTGCCCCGATCGGATTCGCCTGCGTACCACATGATCGGCTTGGATCTTTTGCGCAACTGCTCGCAGAGCACTGGTCCTTCCAGTCCAAACCAGCCGCTGTACATCTTGGCTGAGGTGCTACCCTCTTTCTCGCTCTCGGGATCGTGCCGCGGCTGGAGGATAATCCCCTTCTTGGAATCGTAGAGAAACACGTGTGTGAACCAGGGGTTCTTCGAGACGATCTCATCCAGCTTTCGGCGCTTCTCGTCATCGGAGTCAGTGTCGGCCGGAAAACCGTCGCGCACTTGTTCGGTTAGTTGATAAGCCTTGCCCGCCATTTTCTTCGCAGAGATCGAGAGCAAATACTGAAAGTCGCGATGGATCAACGCCTCGACCTTCTTATCGCGCTGGATCGATTTGACGTGCTGGAAGTTAACGAGGATGAGCGTCAAGGCCGGCAAGACCACGGCAAGACCAAGCGTGAGCACCAGTCGAAAACGAGCATTGCTTTCTCTTTTTGACTTCATTGCGAGGCAGAGAATACGCCCGGTCGGGCCGGGTCGTGTCAAGGGCAAGTAAAAAGTTGTTAAGAGTTGTGAAATCCGCGGAATCCGCGTGTATCCGCGGCTTATTTGACAAACTCGGTTATAGTAGCGCGCGACCCGGAGTTTGGCTATGGAGTCTACAGTGAAACATTTGACGATGCAGGAGCTCGAAGCGGCGCTGGACCATCTGCGCGAGGCGCCGAAGGATGAAGGTGTATTGCAGCTAATCGTTTGCCGTCCCAATGTGGACCAGCGAGAAATCTTGACTGAAGCTGAGCTCGATCCGCTCAAAGGATTGATCGGCGACAACTGGATCCGGCGCCCGAGTTCAAAGACACCGGACGGATCGCCGCATCCGGAGATGCAGATCAACATCATGAACTCGCGCGTCACCGCGCTCGTTGCCCAGGACAACGAACGCTGGCAACTCGCCGGCGATCAGCTCTACATCGACATGGATTTGAGCAAAGAAAATCTGCCCGCCGGCGCGCGCATACAGGTCGGCACGGCAGTGCTCGAAGTGAGTCACCTGCCACACACGGGCTGCCACAAGTTCGTCGCGCGATTTGGGGCTGAGGCGATGAAGTTTGTGAATTCGGAAGTTGGACGAGGGCTCTGTCTGCGGGGCATCAACGCGAAGGTGGTCCAGGCGGGCGTCGTGAAAGTGGGCCAGGTGGCGAAAAAAATCTACCCGCAAAAAAGCACAAAAGGCACAAAAGATACTTTTTGAAGGAGGTGTCTTTTCATAAAAGGAACGCTGCCCTTCCGGTTTTATGTTTTGCGCCTTTTGTGCCTTTTTGCGGCTAAAGCTAAGCGGCCTGTTGCCGCGAATGTCTCCCTTCTGCAAATTCCTCGATCATCTTCTTATTGAACGCGGGTATATCGGCAGGCTTCCGACTGGTTATTAAGCCGTTATCCACCACTACATCTCGATCGACCCAATGCGCCCCTGCATTAATTAGATCTGTTTTCAACGAAGGCCACGAAGTAATAGTCCTGCCTTTGATAATTTCCGCATCGATCAGCGTCCACGGTGCGTGACAAATCGCAGCGACCGGCTTGCCTGTTGCGAAGAACCCGTCAACGAATTCCACCGCTCTTATCATGGTTCTCAATTGATCCGGATTTCTCACACCGCCCGGAAGTAACAATGCGTCATAATCATCAGAACGCGCCCGGCTCAAGGGCATATCAACTGGAAATGCATCCGCTTTCTCGTCGTGGTTCCACCCCTGCACTTCATCATCAGCCGGGGAAACAATCTCGGTGATCGCGCCAGCCTCTTCCAAAGCTTTCTTCGGCTCCGTTAGCTCCACCTGCTCGAAGCCGTCGGCGACCAGTATGGCCACCTTCTTCCCCTTCAGTTTCTTCTCCATGAGGCTCCTCCTTGCTCGTCTTAAAACTTGCCGCGAGCTATTGGCTGATAAATGGAGTGCGGTGACCTGGCTGGCTTTGGTCGGCGGTCCGAAGCGTGGGCAAGTCTACCGCACTCCAACGTGCCCTGCTCTATCTGGCAATTTGTACTTAGCAATAGAGGCGCCGTTAATGTATTGGAGCGTACCGAGAGGTGAGGGTAAAAAATTACACAAAAAACGTAGGAAAGCCCGACAGCACTGTTCGAACTTGCTACTAGATTTCTCTGTGCAACCTCTGTGTTCTCTGTGTCTCTGTGGTTTCCTTTTACCACCGAGACACAGAGAACTCAGAGGTTGCACAGAGAAGAAGTGGTTATGCTCAAACTGCTTTCTTCTTCCAGCGGCCGAGACGAAACACCGCCGCACTGACCACCGCGAGCGTCGAGAACGCCACCATCATGGCCACAAACACGCCACGCGGCCCCATGCCGACCTTCACACTCAGCACGTATGCAAGCGGAATCTCCCAGAGCCAGAACACGAAGAGGTTGATGATCGTGGGCGTCCAGGTGTCGCCCGCGCCGTTGAACGACTGCCCGAGCACCATGCCATAGGCGTAAAACAGAAAGCCATACGCCACGATCCGAAGGCAATCAACCCCGTAATGCGCAACGTTCGGATCGTCTGTGTAGAACCAGATGATCTTCGGTGCAAAGAAGATAAAGAGCAGCCCAACGACACCAAGAAAGATCATGTTGTAGAAGCCGGCCTTCCAAACCGCGCGCTCGGCGCGTTCCGGATTCCCCGCTCCCAACGCCTGACCCACCATCGTAGCAGCGGCGTTCGCCATTCCCCACGAAGGCAAGAGGGCAAACAAAATCACGCGAATTCCGAACGTGTAACCCGCAACAGCGTTGCTGCCGAAACTCGAAATGATGCGCACGAGACCGATCCAGCTCGCCATGCCGATGAAGACCTGAAACGTTCCAGTCGCTGACAGGCGAATCAAACGACCGATGACAGACGGCTCGATACGAAGATGCTCGCGCTTGATTTCGAATCGTCCACCGGACCGAAAGAGCTTGATGAGTGCGAAGATTGCGCCCGTGCCTCTGCCGATCGACGTCGCGATCGCAGCGCCGACGATACCGAGCTTCGGAAAAGGTCCGAGTCCGAAGATCAAGCAGGGACCGAGAAGAATGTTGATCCAGTTCGCAAGCCATAACGTGCGCATCGCGATCGCAGCGTCGCCCGCGCCACGAAAGATCGCGTTGATCATGAAGAGCATCACGACGCTGATGTTGCAGGCGAGCATCACTCGCGTGAACGCCGAACCGTGCTCGATCACCCACGGCGAGCCGCCCATGAGCGCGAGGAGTTTCGGAGCGAGGGGCGCACCGATTGCGCCAACGACGATCGACACGATGACAGCAAGCGCAATCGCCTGGACTGCCGCGCGTGCAGCGCCATCAGGATTCTTTTCACCGATGCGACGCGAGATCATCGCCATCGCGCCGATGCTCAGACCGATCGCGAGCGCGTAAACGAGCGTCATCAGGGATTCGGTGAGACCGACAGTTGCGGCGGCGTCTGTTCCGAGATGTGAGACCCAGAAGATGTCGACCACGGCGAAAACGCTCTCCATGATCATCTCGAGGACCATCGGAACTGCGAGCAGCAGGATCGCCCGGCCAATCGGGCCGCGCGTGTAGTCTCGATGCGAGCCGCGGATTGACTCCTTCACCGCAGACCAAAGGCTCTGCTGCTCTTCTTGGGGGATAGTTACTACGTCTTCCATAAAATCTTAACCACAGATAATGCGGATGAAGACGGATTTGTTACCTACCGAAATCATCTTGCAGTCTTTCGATATCGTCTTCACCGAGGTAAGTTCCTCGCTGCACTTCGATAAATACTAAATTTTCCTCCACCGGGTTCTCGACGCGATGCGCAGCGCCGATCGGAATGTCGATCGCTTCGCCGGCTCGAACGGTGATCTCCTCGTCGTTGAGTGTCACTTTCGCTGTGCCTTCAACTACGAACCAGTGCTCTGCGCGTTGCGAGTGTTTTTGGTAACTGAGTCTCTTGCCGGGCAAAACCTCGATCCGTTTCACCTTGAAACCGCGATCTTCCTCGAGCACCGTGTAGGTTCCCCACGGCCGGCGATCAAACTCCCGCATACACGTTTCCTCCTTGAATTCGAAATGATGGAATATAACAGAACCGAGCGCGGTAGCGCCGGGTCAAACCCTCCATCAAGGCTTCGATGGAGAACTCGACCCGGCTACCGCGCTCGGTTCTGTTTGGGTGTTGGTTTAGGAGTTTGCTTTCAAGGTCATGTAGATCACGGCGTTGCGTCGCTTAACCAGCACGAGCGCCGGCTTCGCGCCTGACCGCTGTATAGCAGCACTAAACTCCGCGACCGTCTTTACCGGCTGGCGATTCACTTCCTGGATCAAATCGCCCTGCCGGATTCCGGCGATGGCGGCGCTACCCTCCGGATCGACCCGGCTGACCATCAATCCGTGATCGTCAGCGTCGAGCCCGTAGCGCTGAGCGGTTCCCGGAATGAACGGTGTCAGGGCCATTCCATACTTATCGGTTCCGGTGGGACCAGTGCTGCTGGTCTCTTCCTCACTCTCGGGTCGCTCCTGGTTGGGCAATTCCGCAAGTGGCACCTGAAAGCTCTGGTCACGCCCGTTTCGACGCGCGGTCACTTCAACGGTCGATCCCGGCCCGAGGCTCGCGACGAGATTTCGCAGCGTGTTGTTGTCGATAACCGGCTGTTTGTTGATGGCAGTGATCACATCGCCGCGCTGGAGACCGGCCCGTTCCGCCGGACCACCACTCTGAACCGAGGTGACAATTGCGCCCCGGGCAGCCGGTAGACTCAAGCTCGAAGCGAGATCCGCAGTGACTGACTGAATCGTCACGCCCAGCATTCCGCGGCGGACCTTTCCAGTCTTCATCAACTGATCCATGACGGTGCGAGCCATGTTCGAAGGGATCGCGAAACCGATGCCGATGCTGCCGCCGGACGGCGACAGGATCTGCGAGTTGATACCGATCAGCTCACCGTTCGTGTTGACGAGAGCGCCGCCGGAATTACCACGGTTGATCGCGGCGTCGGTCTGAAGGAAGTCTTCGAAACTGCCGTCGCTCAGGCCGGTGGTGCGACCTTTCGCACTCACGATACCGGAAGTCACCGTTTGGCCGATGCCGAGCGGGTTGCCGACTGCCAGCACGAAATCGCCGACGCGTACCTTGTCCGAGTCACCCAATTGCAGTGTCGGCAAGTCGCGCGCGTCGATCTTCAACACTGCGAGGTCGCTTGGCGCATCGGAGCCGACCAGCTTGGCCGTGAAGGTGCGGTTGTCGGTAAGTTCAACTTTGATCTCCAGTGCGCCATCGACGACGTGGTGGTTAGTCAGAATGTAACCTTCCGAGTTGACGATGACGCCGGAGCCGACGCCCTGTACACGCTGGGGCGCCTGCTGTTGTCCCTGTGGCATGCGATCGCCGAAAAAGTCGCGCAACGACGGATCGTCCATGAAAGGAAACTGCTGTGCGGCTCGGGCTCGCTCCGTTGACCTGATGGTCACAACGGCGGGCGAGACCCTGGTCACAAGGTCTGCGTACGAATTCTGCAAACTCGCACTACCGGCGACCGGCGCCGTTGCTGCGGTCTGGCCATTAATCGCGGTAAAGGAAAAAACCACGAGAACCAGACTTAAAAACAAATTTGGTAGGGAAACTGCTCCTCTATAGATATTCATGTCTTTCATTCCAAAAATCTCCGCTTGGTGGATGTATTAGATACAGGTTTATGATTCAAACGAGCCTCGTTCCGTTTACTGACACCTCTGCGGCTCTCTGCGTATCTCTCCGTTCTCTGCGTTAAAGGGGCTATTCAACGCAGAGATCGCAGAGATACGCAGAGGATCGCAGAGAAACGTGTGATATACTTCGCGGCGTTCAAAACCCGTAAATCCCGTTGTTCTAAAGTATTTGCCGCAAGCTGGTAATTCTGATCTGTTCGCCCGACGGTTATATTCCAACGAAAAATACATTTTATTTGAGGTATAGCTCTGGTGCATGGGATAGAGACCAACGGCCACGAGGACAATTCCGTTCTGATCGTTAACGACGAGCCCGATCAACTCATCCTGATGGGCGGTCTGCTACGAAAGGCCGGTTACTCTGTTTTAACCGCAGAAGACGGGATCGACGGTTTGACACTCGCCAGACGCGAGCGACCCGATCTAGTCATTAGCGACGTTTCAATGCCGCGGATGAATGGTCTCGAGTTTTGTCGCGAGATCCGCGCTGACTCCGAGCTCAGCACCGTCCCGATCCTGCTTATCACAGCACACCAGAAAAACACCGAAAGCGCCGTCGCGGGAATGAAAGCCGGCGCGGACGACTACCTCGAGATTCCGTTCGACGCGCCTCGTCTTATCGCCAAAGTATCGAGATTGCTGGAACGCTCGCGTGTGGAAGCGAGTTACCGCGATCTCGTCGAGCAGGCCAGCGACATGATCTTCACGCAGGATCTGGCAGGTCGTGTCACCAGCATGAACCTCGCGGGGCAAAAGTTTCTCGGTCGGAAATCAGAAGAGATCATCGGCAACTCGTTCTTCAACGTATTTGGCATCATTCCCGAAAGCAATGGATTCGCCGCCAGTCTTGGACACTCGCAGGAAACGCACGAGTTCCGCCACCAGTTTGTGGCCCGCTCCGCGACGGGCGAGGACCGCTGGCTCGATCTGATCGTCTCACCAATTAAAGACAAGCTCGACGTAACCGTCGGTTTCCGCGGGCTCGCTCGCGACGTCACCGAGCGAAAACGTTTCGAGGAAGCCCTGCGCGACTCTGAAGAACGGTACCGGCTTCTTTTCGAGTCGACGCCGCAACCGATCTGGGTCTACAACGAAGAAACACTTCACTTCCTCGCCGTCAACGAAGCCGCAACTCGCATCTACGGCTACACGCGCGAGGAGTTTCTCTCAACCATAACCATCGACGACATTCGGGCACGCGAAGACATTCCGACCCTGATGATCAAAAACGCTCCAAACGATCTCGTGATCTCCAGCCCCTGGCGTCACAGAACCAAGGACGGAAAAACGATCTACGTCGAAGTAAGCTCGCACCCGGTCGTTTTCGACGGCAAGAACAGCAAGCTCGTAATCGTCAACGACGTCACGGAAAGAAAACTTCTCGACGAGAAACAGCAACGACTGCACGCGTCGCTACAACAGTCGGCGATGGAGTGGCGCCAGACGTTCAACGCCATCGATTTTCCGGTTTTGATTATCGATCTCGAAGGATATATCAAACGCTCCAATCAGGCCGCCGAGCAGATCGTCGGTATCGAAGCGGAACAGATACTCGGCAAAAAGGTAGGCGAGCTTGGCGAACACGAGCCGTGGAAAAAAGCCGAGGAGATGCTCGAAAGCCTGCGCGAGTATCCTGCTCCCAAAACTGAAGAGATCAAAGACGAGGCGACCGGGAAAACCTGGGCAATTACGCTTTACCACGTCAACGAATTCGGATCGTTTGGCGAGCGCGCCATTTTGATCGCACAGGACATCACGAAGAGAGCCGAGCTCGAGGCGTCGCTGCGTCAAAGCGAGATGATGTCGCTGCTGGGCTCGCTCGTGGCCGGTGTTGCGCACGAAGTCAGAAACCCGCTGTTCGGGATTTCTTCGATAATCGACGCGTTTGAGACGCGTTTCAGCGACCGCACGGAATACCTGCGATACACAAACGTCCTCCGCGACGAGATCGGACGCCTCACCATTCTGATGGAAGAACTGCTAGAGTACGGCAAGCCGTTCCGAGGTGAGTTGTATCTCGTCTCGATGGAAGAGATGATCTCGCGGTCGATACGCGCCTGTATGCCGGCGGCGGAAGTGGCCCACGTCAACCTCCAAAACTACGTTGAAGAGTCGCTGCCGAAGATCAGGATTGACCGTCGCAGGCTTTCAAAAGTATTTGTAAACCTGATCGAGAACGCGATCCAACATTCACCGCAAGAGAGTTCGGTTACCATCGAAGCGCGAAGAATCAACGACGGAAATAACGAGTGGGTCCAGTGTGCAATCAAGGACTCGGGCAACGGAATTCCGGATGGGGATCTGGCGAAGATCTTCGAACCGTTTTTCTCGAAGCGGCGTGGCGGCACCGGACTCGGTTTGGCAATCGCCCAACGAATCATGCAGGAACACGGTGGAAAATTGATTGCGGGCAATAATCCTGAAGGCGGAGCCTGTATGATAGCGAGGTTTCCAATACCCTCCGAGGGAGATTCTTGATGTCCAGGAATAAGGTGTTGGTCGTTGACGATGAGTCGGGAGTGAGATTCGGTATCCGTGATTTCCTCGAACAGCACGGCTACGAAATCGAAGAGGCGGAGAGCTGCCAGGACGCGCAGCACCTGTTTCGCAGTTCCCGACCCGATATCGTCATTGCCGACTACATGCTCCCGGACGGCACGGCGCTCGATCTTCTCCCGCGACTCCGCGAGATCGACGCTGGCATTCCACTGCTTGTATTGACCGCACATGGCTCCATTGATCTTGCAGTAAGGGCGATCAAAGAGGGCGCGGAACAATTTCTAACCAAACCCCTTGAGCTGCCAACGCTCCTTGTCATCTTGCAACGACTACTTCAAAAACAACGCAACTATCACAAACAACTCGCCAGCAAGTCGCGACAGTCTCGCCAGGCGATCGATCCATTCATCGGTACGAGCGCCGCGATCCGCACGCTCAGGGATCAGGCGCGCAAGCTCCTCTCGACCGAAAGTCCCGTGCTGATTCTTGGTGAAACCGGCACCGGCAAAGGCGTGCTGGCGCGCTGGCTACACGAGAACAGCCCGCGAGCCGACGAAGCGTTTGTCGATCTCAACTGTGCTGGTCTAACCAGAGAGCTTCTTGAGACGGAGCTGTTTGGCCACGAGAAGGGTGCTTTCACGAGCGCAACTGCGTCGAAACAAGGACTGTTTGAAGTGGCCCATCGCGGGTCCATCTTCCTCGATGAAGTCGGCGATGTGGACCTTCAGATTCAACCCAAGCTGCTGAAAGTTCTTGAAGAGAAGCGGTTCAGACGATTAGGCGACGTTCGGGACCGTCAAGTGGACGTACGTCTGATTGGAGCCACTCACCAGGACATCGGACAGCTCGTGCGTGAGAAGCGGTTTCGCGACGATCTCTATTTCCGCATCAGCACGATCCCGTTGGCGTTCCCGTCGCT
The DNA here is from genome assembly GCA_036498585.1 of Pyrinomonadaceae bacterium. Classification (GTDB taxonomy): domain Bacteria; phylum Acidobacteriota; class Blastocatellia; order Pyrinomonadales; family Pyrinomonadaceae; genus PSRF01. Next base: position 9,531 of record DASYFE010000075.1, read on the forward strand.
GCGTGAAAGAGTCGAAGACATTCCGACGTTGGCCCAATATCTTCTGGATAAGATTGCTGCTGATCTGGGCCGTGGCGAGCTGAGATTGGACCAGGGTTGTATTCAGGCTCTACAGGCTTACTCGTGGCCCGGAAATATCAGAGAGCTGCGGAACGTTATCGAACGCGCGGTCCTGTTGAGTGACCAGAAACACATCACGTTGAATGATCTTAACTTCGACGGCCACACACAGATTGGCGCAACTTTTCTCGACTCCAGCCTCACGCTGCTCGAGCTTGAAAAGCAACACATCGAACGCGTGCTACAGGAGGAACGCGGCCGCGTGGAGAAGGCCGCCAGGCGTCTGGGTATTCCACGCAGCTCGCTTTATCAGAAGATCAAGAAACACCAGATCTCGATGTCCAAAGTCTAGACTTCAGTCTGGATACTGGACAATCCCTTGGACCAGCCCTCACCGAAGGTTTGGAAATACGCTGCCTTTCCGCATATATAACATTCACAGGCACTTGGCCCATATTTTGCAAGACGCCGGGCACGTGCCAATGTGTCGTTACCCCTCTCGACCCGACCGGGAGGCTCGTCTGGCTGGTAAAGTTTGAGCGTCGCACTTGCCCCGCACCGCTCGTCTATACACGCCTCAAACATAGGTCTAAGTCCAGGACTGCGGACTGGATATCAAGGAATTGTTTACCCCAAGGAGACGTGACATGCCCAGGTTTTCGAACCTCAAAAACTCACTGCTCGCCCTTGCGGTCTTCGGGATTGTTGCTATAGCCCACGGAACCGCGAAGGCTGATCCGATCTCAGTATGCACTGGGGCGGGATGCAGTACGACTAACGTTACTGGAACTATTGTCGCCGGCAATGGCACAGTAACTATCACTCTTAACAACAATCTGACTAACCCCCAGGTTGTCAGCGTTGGTCAGAACGTCAGTGCTGTCTACTTTCAGGTGAGCGGTTTTAACGGCGGCGCCGTTTCGCTTTCCGCGAGCAACAGCACCCAGTCGACAATCGTCGCCGGCAATGGAACCGCCACGCTTCAAGGCGCGCAAAATCCAACGGGCTGGGCTGGTGGTCACAGCGGAAATTTGATTACGGCTTGTGTGATCTGTGCTTTTGGCATTAACGCGCCTGCTGGTCCGGATCGAACACTAATCGGTGGTACGGGTACTGGCACTTATGCAAACGCCAACGGCAGTATCGCTGGAAACAACCCGCACAATCCGTTTTTGGCCGGCACCTTAACTTTGACGCTCGTAGTTCCGGGAGTAACGGCTAATTCAACATTTACCAATGTTGTAATCCAGTTCGGCACTACCGCGAATGCGCCCCAGGAAGTCCCCCAGCAGCCAGTACCAGAGCCAGCGAGCATGTTGCTTCTGGGATCGGGACTGGTTGGTGTTGCGGCTGGTTTGCGCCGTCGCTTTGCGAAGAAGTAACGCAAGCGCCGAAAGAGATTTGTAACACTAGACATGTTGGCGCAGTCGCGGTTGCCCCGCGACTGTGACTACATCAACCATAACCGGGTGCTATTTGCCTACCGATTAACGTTCCCTCTCTAGGGTAGGTGCGGACGTAGGTCGAGGCGAAACAGTAGGGGAGCACAAACCATGACAGGTATTTTTAAAACTACCATCATGAGTGCATTGCTTCTGGCGGTTGTGTCACTCGGAATGGCGGAGGCTAAAGCTGACCCGGTAACATTCTCCACTTCAGGTACTTTTACCTGTGCGGGATGTTCTGGTAGCGGCACCAACTCTGTAACCTTCCTGGGTGGCATGGGCAATGCGGTCATGATCACATTCACTGGGCTTGGATCGACCAGTTTGAATACTCCCACAGGTTCCAGCTTCGGTAATTTTCAAACTTTCGTGAGCGGCAACGGCGCCATTGGTATTTCCGGCACCTTCACGCTCACGATTACACAAACAGTCCCAGTCGCCGGCAGCGACAGCTTCTCGGCAACTTTTAACGGGAACTTTAGCGCAAGTAACTCCGGTACTGGAGTGGTCAATTTTACGGTCACCTCAATCACCATCGGTGGCGTTACTTACGCGATCACCAACAATCCACTGAACCTGGTTCCTCCCGCTTCAAACAATGGAATAACCACGGTGCAGGGACAAATCACCAGCAACCCGGTTCCAGAACCAACCAGCATGTTTTTGCTTGGTACGGGTCTGCTCGGTGTGGCTGGAGCGGTAAGAAAACGCTTCAAGTCACGATGACAATGGATGGTTTGGCACCCTCCGTTGAGGGTGCCGGTCGTCCAATCGGTTTTTTGAGAACATTATTACAAAGGGCGAATGTTTAATTTGAGCCCGGCTGATTAAGGGAGACTTTTTAATGTACGCTGAACCAATGATTCTTCCCCTCGATTCAAATGGGCGAATCTACGCCATCCAGGATGAGAAGGGGAATACGATTGGGACCGGCACGCGCGAGGTATGCGAAGTACTGCTCTACATAATTACTAAAACAGCCTCGCAAAGTATTTCAGGTAGAAATGGCCCATCCTCGCAGCGCCCAAACGTGCGGGCTGCGATTACGATATAGCTTTCGATCGTCACAGGTAAACAGGAACTGGTCGCGTTGACCTCATCGTTAATCGGTGCGGAGGTAGTAACGATGAGCACCACGGGAATCGAAAAACGCTAAGCCTCGGCAGCGCAGAGTGCCCCTGGTTACAACCCTCGCTAAAATTTAATGGTTGAATTGTGGTTTGTCTTGGTGTGCCCCGTGAAGCAGAGTCGATTTGGAACGCTCAAAAAAGTCTCCGGTAGACTAAAACAAATGTGGCTCGGCAGGGACGATAGATCTTTGAGAGAAACGCCAATGCCGCGCCTGTTGGTCGTCGACGATGAAGAGTCGATCTGTTTCTCGATGAGTGAGTATTTCTCTCTGCAGGGTTATAAAGTCGATACCGCTTCTGAAGTGGAAGAGGCTGAAAAACTGCTCGGGGCCACAACCTACAAAGTGGTCATTCAGGATCTGCGTCTAACCATGACCAACAATCATGATGGCCTCGATATCATCAGACTGATCAGAGCCCAGAACCCGCAAACGCGAATCGTTGTTCTGACTGCTTACGGCTCGGCTGAAATCGAAGATGAAGCAAGGCGTTGCGGCGCCGATGCATTTCTGAGAAAGCCGAAGCCGCTCTCGCAGGTCGCACAGGTTGTTCAGGGTCTGATCGAAGCCCCTCCACGCCACGCCGCCCGCCCCGCTTAGTTTGGCCACAAAAAGGCACCAAAGCACAAAATGATTCGTCTTAGAGCGCTCGAAATAATTCGAGCGCCTACATCATTCAATCATTTTGTGCTTTTTGTGCCTTTTGGTGGCTAATGAAAGTCGTGGGAGGGCGCTGCGGCGACGGCGAATTTTAGTGGCTGCACGTGGCTCGCTTTTACTGAGATCACGTTGTCCTGATTTTGCAGCGCGCCCTCGATCAACAGAAACGGGTGGCCCACCAGCTCGGACCTGTACTTATCAAAGAGTTGTGGTGTGACGATGATGTTGCTGACGCCCGTCTCGTCTTCGAGGCTCAGAAACATGAATCCCTTCGCGGTGCCGGGTCGCTGCCGTACGATCACCCAGCCGGCCACGCGCACGAACGTCCCGTTGCGCAGCTTCCGGATGTCGACCGCTCTGAGCGCCTTCAGCTTATTCAACTCAACGCGGTGATAAGCGACCGGGTGTTTTCCGATCGTCAACCCGGCGCCACGAAAATCCGCGTCCACTCGCTCCGTCAACGTCATTTGCTCCAACGGTGAATTGCCGTCGCTTTCGAGCAGTCCCTCGTACAACTCGCCCGCGTCGCGCGTCACACGTTCCACCTGCCACAGCGCATCGCGACGTGTAGACGACTGGATAAAATTCAACGCTCCAACCGCAGCCAGCTTTCGCAACTCATCCTTGCGCAACGCAGGCACACGATTGCGCAGGTCGTCGATACCTACAAACCCACCCGCGGCGCGCTCACGCACAATCGCCTCGCCTGCCCCCCGGCTCAGACCTTTGACGTACATCAGACCGAGCCGCACTGCGAGCGTCTCGTCCGCCTGCTTCTCGATCGTGCACAACCAGTCAGAACACGTGATATTGATCGGCAAAACTTTCAGCCCATGTCGTTGCGCGTCTTTAATGAGCGTGAAGGGTTGATAAAAGCCCATCGGCTGGTTGTTGAGAATCGCGGCCGTGAACGCCGCCAGGTAATTACATTTCAGGTACGCACTCGCATAAGCAATGAGCGCAAAGCTGGCCGCATGCGACTCCGGAAAACCGTAAAGCGCAAACGAGCTGATCGAAAGCACGATCTCGTCCTGTTTCTCCCCCGTGATTCCGTTTTTACTCAGCCCTTCGCGCAGTTTTCCCTCGATGATTTTCATGCGCGCTTCCGAGCGTTTGAAACCAAACGCGCGTCGCAGCTCTTCCGCTTCGCCGCCGGTAAAGCCGGCACAGATCATAGCCATGCGCAGGAGTTGCTCCTGAAACAACGGCACTCCGAGCGTGCGTTTTAAGACCGGCTCCAGCAGTGGGTGCGCATAAGTCACGGGTTCCCTACCCTGCCGGCGTTTAAGATAAGGATGAACCATGTTGCCGACGATTGGCCCGGGCCGAATGATCGCGACCTGGACCACGATGTCGTAGAAGCTCGCCGGACGCAGTCGCGGCAGGCACGACATCTGCGCGCGACTTTCGACCTGAAACATTCCGATCGTGTCGGCGCGTTGCAGTGCTTCGTAAACTGCCGGGTCACTTTGCGGCAGGTGCGCGAGATCGACATCTTCGCCATACGCGTCGTGGATCAACTCGAGCGAATCTTTCAGCACCGACATCATTCCGAGTCCCAGCAAGTCGACCTTGATCAGTCCGAGGTCCGCGCAGTCTTCTTTGTCCCACTGGACCACCACGCGTCCGGGCATTGAGGCGGGTTCGAGCGGCACGATCGCGTCGAGCTGTCCCTGGCAAATCACCATGCCGCCTGAATGCTGGCCGAGGTGGCGCGGTAGATCCTGGACCATTTGATAAAGCTTGAATAACTTCTTGATTCGCGGCTGGCGCAGATCCAGGCCAGCATCGCGAAACTGTCGCTCGCCGGAATCGTTTGGATCTTTCCATTCAAACGTGTGGACGAGCGCCGAGAGACGTGCAAGCGTTTCGTCATCGAAGTCGAGCACCTTCCCGACTTCGCGCGCCGCCGAGCGCCCGCGATAAGTAATAACGTTCGCGGTCATCGCAGCGCCGAGTTTTCCGTAGCGCTCGTAAACGTATTGAATCGCCTGCTCGCGCTGATCTCCGCTCGGCAAGTCGAGATCGATGTCAGGCCATTCGCCTCGTTCTTCAGACAGAAAACGCTCAAACAACAGATCCATGCCAACCGGATCGACGGCAGTGATTCCGAGTGAATAACAGACGGCGCTGTTTGCCGCCGAGCCGCGGCCCTGGACGAGGATTCCTTGTCTGTTACAAAACTGGACGATGTCCCACACGATCAGGAAATAACCTTCGAGCCCCAGCTTTTCGATCAACGTCAGCTCGCGCTCGAGCTGCGGACGTGCACGCTCGTAAGTGGGCATTCCGTACGTGCCCGTGTAACGCAGGCGCGCGCCTTCCTCCGTGCGTTTGCGCAGGAACGACGTCATGGTTTCGCCGCGCGGCGCCGGATACTTCGGAAACTCGTAACCGAGATCTTCGAGCGTGAACTCGAGCCGTGACGAAAGCTCAGCAGTATTTGCGATCGCTTCCGGCAGATCTGAAAACAGCTTCTCCATCGTCGCGGCCGGCTTGAGATATCGTTCGGAGTTTTGCGCGAGCAGGCGTCCGGCGGTTTCGAGTCGCACGTGATTGCGGATGCAGGTGAAGACGTCAGCCACTTCGCGCTGCGTGGGTGTCGCGTAACACACGCCGTTAGTGGCAAGCAATGGCAGACGATTGCGCCGCGCGATCTCGATCACGAGATGGTTGCGAGCTTCTTCTTCGCGATCGAGATGGCGCTGTAGCTCCGCGTAGACGTTCTTTTTGCCGAAGAGATCGATCAGCCATTCGGTTGTGTGCTGTGCTTTCGCGACGTTGTCCGGATCTCCGGGGCGAAGGGCAGTGGCGATTGGTCCATCAAAGCTGCCCGTCAAACAGATCAAGCCTTTCGCATGTGCGGCGAGCTCGTCAGCCGTGGCCACACACTCGCCAGGCTTTGCGTGTTTCGGCACACGCAATTTCATGAGCGTGATTAGACGGCAGAGGTTCTGGTAGCCAGTGCGGTCGCGCACCAGGACGGGGACCGAGCAGGCGCCTTGATGCCCAGGCTTTTGAACGCTTATCTCGGCGCCGATGTGCGCCTTGATGCCGTTCTTCTTACCGCAGAGGTGAAAACGCGGTGCGCCATAAACTCCGTCGCGATCGAGCAACGCCATCGCCGGCATCTCCAGCGCGAGACCGGCCGAGATCAACTCTTCAGGCACGGACGCGCCTTCAAGAAAACTGAACGCCGACCGCGCATGTAATTCAACATACGTGGACATTTGCCGACATTAGACAGGATTTCAGGATTTTCAGAATTCACAAGATTCATCCTGTTAATCCTGAAAATCCTGAAATCCTGTCTCTAATCGTAGTTCCCTTCTACAAACCAGTTCTCGGTTTTGAGCTCGCGGTAGACGCGATAGAGCGTCTGCTTTCCGAGGCGCTCGAGCGTCACATCCCATTCATCGCGCGCCCAGCTATCGTCGCGCCACCAGTCACCCGTTGTTCTCCATGGTCCAGCCAGGTCAACCACTTTCCCGTAAACACTCCGCTGCTTACCCCACGCGCTGATCTGCGCAGGCCAACCTTGCTTCACTTCAACGATCGCTCTCAACGGTGGACGAAACCTGCGAAAGCCCAAACATTGCCGCGGCGTAATCGCCGGTTGCAGCTGCTTCTTCCGACGTCGCCTGCGATCGGAATCGGTTTGCAACGTGAATCGCTTCATGCTGAACGCGTCCGGACGATGAGTGTCGAGCAAAGCTGGTGAACCGATGTTTTCCTCGCCTACGAGTTTTGCGAGTCGCGCGAGCGTCAGCTCGAGTTTGTCAGGCGCAGGCGCGAGCGGCACAAACAAACCGCTCTGCAACACGCGCGGCTTCACCGGCTCACACGTAATTGAAACGGAGGTCACTGCCGCCTGCGGTGGATGCATCTCTGCGTCGAGCAACAGCAATTTCAGAAACACTTTGTGATCACGCATCGGGTGAGGCAGAGATAGCTTGCGCTCGTGTGTCGTCTGATCTTCGAGTTGCATCGTCACGCACAACTCGTTCGTCGCGAGCGCATACGCGTCCAACGCGGCGCAGAGCTGGTGCAGTAGTCGCCCAAAGATAAAGGAAAGGGGCTCGAGCTCGCTGATGGGGTGTTCGAGCTCGAGCGAATTTGAAAATACGGGGGCGGGTTGTTTGATGTGCAGGTGTCGTTCAGTTTTGCCGGCAGCGAGTTGTTGAAGCTTGAGTCCCATTTGTCCGAGACGTTCGGAGACGCCGGCGACCGGAAGTGCGGCGAAATCAGCAAACTTGCGAACGCCCCACAGTCTCAGCGTTTCGAGAACCTCCGCAGCAGCTTCTTTCTCAACGCCGACAAGTGAGTAATCAAGTCGCTCGATCGGAAAGCTTCCCAAACAAGTCAACTCCTCGCCCGCTGAAACGAAGGTGATTCCTTTCAAGTGCGTCGCGGCATGAATGGCCGCATCCGGATTCGCGGCTACGGCCACGCTTACTGCGGTTTCTAATTCTTGAGCGCGCCGAGCTATTGCATTGGCGAGTTGATAGGCAGAGCCAAACAGCAACTCACATCCATCGACATCGATGACAACAGTCCCACTCCTGACTTCTTCCACGACCGGTGAGAAGCTGTAGGCGAAGTCGGTTAAAGAGAGGGCGGCCGGCAGCTTCCAAACGTGAACACAAGCAAACATGATCTATGAACATTAGCGAAAATTGACGAAAATCAGACGCACGGATTTAGACGGATAAGGCGGTCGCTCTGTATTGCCCGTCGCTGACCCACGGAGTAATCGGACGCTGGCGATTTACGCGGATCGCGTTATGCCGCAACAGACTCCCAATCCCGCGCTTGAGACTCACGCGTGACCATTCCGCCGCGCCGTTCAGCTCCAGCGTTAGCGCGGCGCACGATCGCGTACATGCCTCTTCTGAAATCACCGTCAGGACTGTAGGCCTGTCTTCCACCGTACGCCGGAACCGATACCACCACGACGAGATTATCTGCCGCGCCTCTTTTCCCGGCACGTCGCCCAGGTCGAGCACCACCAAACCGAAGCCACCTGCATGTAACAACAGATCGGCGGCCTTGAAAGCGTGCTCGAGATTGCCGGCGCAACGAACCCATAGCAAACGATCGAAATTCATGCCGGCTGAGACTGCGGCCGCGGGCGCAAACACATCGTGCAAGTCAATCAGAGCGCACGTCTCTTCATGAGTCGTCGCATACGTGAGCAGCGAATACATCAGGCTGGTTCGTCCTGATGACGCCGGCCCAAAGAGCTCGCTGATTGCTCCGCGCGGCAGACCGCCCGTCAAAGCGTCGATCTCAGCGACACCCGTGGATAACGTTTCGACGACAGTCTTTTCGTGAATCCTGAAGGCGTCGCCAAAACGCGTGGCGATCTCGGCCTGGAGGTCTGCTTTTGAGAATGCTGCTTTCATGATTAAAGTGAGATTCAATTGCAATATAAGTCCTATAGGATCTATATGACTTATGCCCAAAAAACCTTTCAAAAGCGCAGCGGAAGACTTAATTCCGCCGCGACCGACGCTTCCGGCGCTCAAAAACGCCGCCGCCGACTGCCAAGCCTGCGACCTCTGGAAAACCGGGACGCAGACCGTCTTTGGCGAGGGGGCCAGACGCGTGAAAGTCATGCTTATCGGCGAGCAGCCCGGCAACGAAGAAGACCTTTCAGGCAGACCTTTCGTTGGCCCAGCCGGGCGCTTGCTCGACGACGCACTCGAGACCGCAGGCATCGAGCGCAAACAGACTTACGTCACCAATGTTGTCAAACACTTCAAATGGGAACCGCGCGGCAAACGCCGTATCCACAAGAAACCAAACTCGCTCGAGATTGCGGCGTGCCGTCCGTGGCTTCAAGCCGAGATCGCACTCATCAAACCCGACGTGATCGTCGCGCTTGGCGCTACCGCGGCCCAGGCGCTGCTCGGGCCACAATTCCGCGTCACCAAACAACGCGGTGAATTCATTCCGTCAACTCTTGCTCCCTACGTCATGGCCACGGTCCACCCTTCGTCGATCCTTCGAGCGCCTGACGATGAAACGCGACACCTCGAAATGCGGCTCTTCATCGACGATCTCAAAAAGCTCGCAAAAGTAATCAAGTAGCTCACATTCACGCTGTGGCTTTAGCCCGGTGGTGGTGTTCAGTCGCCCGATCCAGAAGCTGTTTAAATCCGGATGATGAGGGGCATGACTGATCACCGGGCTAGAGTCACAGCGCGACGCTAGAACCGAGGCGGTAATGGTCTCCCCCGCATCACCAACCCCGGTTCTAAAAAAACTACTTGACGTCGCGCTCATGATGTTCGAGAATGTTCGTTAGATTTTCGCTTGTCAACGAAAATTTATTCTGGGCAGATACAAAGAGGGAGAAGTGGTTATGCCAGTAACGGCCAAACAAAGAAGGATTTATGAGTTCATCCGGCGCTACATCGACTCCAATCAGGAGGCACCCACAATCGCTGAGATTGGCCGACAATTTCAGATGAGATCGTCCGCAAGCGTGCACGCTGTGCTCACCGCGCTCGAGCGTGAAGGCTTGATCAAACGCATTCCGAATGTCAGCAGAGGAATCCAGATCGTGCAAAAGGAGGGCGGTGGCGGGGATGACGACAACGAAATCCCCTTACTCGGAACCGTTGCCGCCGGTCAGCCTATCGAAGCAATCCTGAGCCACGATACGGTTTCAGTGCCGAAGGATTTGCAGGGACATGGGCGCACGTTTGCCTTGCGCGTGCGTGGAGAGTCGATGATTGATGAAAACATCCAGGATGGCGACATCATCATCGTCGAGTCGCAAAAGACTGCTGAAAACGGTCAGGTTGTTGTCGCGCTGATCGATGGCAACTATGCCACCGTGAAGAAGTTTTATCGCGAGTCCGAGTTCATTCGACTCGAGGCTGCCAATCCACAGTTCAAACCGATCTTCATCAGGACCGAGGAAAGGATTCAGATTCAGGGAGTGGTGCGCGGGCTCATTCGCAAGTACGCCGCGTAAGAGTTAGCTACTAAAACACAAATGAATTTGAGGTCAGAGGGCTGACTAACGCCGAAGGCGTTCGCTAATTTCAGCCCAGCGGTTGGAGCGAAGCGACAACCCTGGGAAATCGCAAATAACAAACACCTAACCCTGAAAGGGTTTGCCAACAAACACATGTCGACTGTACCTGTGAGTGAGGTTGAGTTTCTTGGGTTTGCACTTGGTGATTGCACAGTCAACCTGGTTGGGGCTTCAGCGAAGTACCTGCGAGTCGTACACGGTACCGCGCTCGAGCTGGCGATCCATAATCAGTTCGGTGCGGAATTCGGCGGCTTCTGGTTGCTGTCGTCGCAAATCACTCAATTGCGTCGTCTCTCCGAATACTACGCACCGGAAGAGGCGCCACTGGTCGAGTTTGCGATCGAGGCGTATCTCGCCGCGCAGATCCGTGACTTTATGTTTTAGCCACGGATTGCACGGATTGATGCGGCTTTTTTCGAACCACGATAAAGGCGATGCCGAGCATGATCATCGCGCCGCCGGCGAGTGTGCGCCAGCCGAACTCCTCGTTCAGAACGATCATGCCGAGTATCACGGCGACGACCGGTGTTACTAACGCAATCAACATCGACTTCGTGACGTCCATGTTGAGGATTAGCCAGTAGTAAAGCAGAAAGGCGATCACGGAACCGACGATTGCGAGGTACAACAACGCGATCACGGCGATGGGTGTCCAGTGATAACGCAATGGATTGCCTTCGAGCGTGATACTGGCGATGAGCAGCAGTAATAGACCAAACAACATCTGTCCGGCAGTCATGATCGCGGGATTGAGGTTCTTGCCGTGTTTCTTGACGAGGACATTCGAGTACGCGACAAAGACCGAGCTGAGAAGCAGCGCCACGCAACCCGCTAACGCCTGACGTCCTGCCACTGCAAGCTGGTTCGAGAAAACTACGGCCACGCCGAACACGCCGAGAACGACGCCACCGATCTTCGTCCAACTCAAACGCTCGCCGGGCAAGTTGAAGTGTGCGAAGACTAATCCAAACGCGGGAGTCGTTGCTTGTAACAACGCCGCGAGTCCCGACGTGATGTATTGCTCTCCCCAAAACACGAGCCCGTAGTTGAAACCGAACGAGAGGATTCCAGTGACTGCGAGCAGGATCCAGTCTGCGCGCGCCCGCGGCAGTGCGAGTCCGCGAATGCGGATGACCGAAAAAACAATCGTGACGGCGATAATGAATCTGATGGTGGCGAAAGTGAATGGAGGCAGATCTTCAAGACCGAGCTTAATGAACAGCCAGGTCGAGCCCCAGATTCCGCACAGCACTAACCAGACGAGACGCGCTTTCATGCTTCACATGTGTGCTAGCCACAAAAAAGCACAAACAGCACGAAAGGTATAGTAAGTCCTTAGCGCTATTTGTGCTTCTTGCGTTGCCTTACAAAAGTTTATTGAGCCGGCTGCGGTTTCAGTAAGGCGAACGCAGCGCCCTGTGGATCGGTCAGGATCGCAAAACGTCCGACACCCGGGATATCCTCCGCCGGCTTGATCACGTTTGCGCCGAGTCCCGACGCTTTTTGAACCGCGGCGTCTGTATTCTCGACTGCATAGTAGACGAGCCAGTTTGGCGGGATCGGTCCCATCTCAGGCGTGATCTGGTACATGCCGCCGACGCCTTTATCATCGTTATTGAAGACGGTGTATTCCATCGGGCCAGGGCCGGGGAACACCTCCCTCGTCCAGCCAAACACGTTCGAATAAAACTCGCCCGCCTTCTGGGTATCGTTTGTTCCGAGCTCATTCCAGACAGGAGCGTTGGTTACGCCCCAGGCTGCGGACCCTTTGCTCTCCATCGACTGCCAGATTGCAAAAACGGCTCCAGTCGGATCCTGGATGACGGACATTCGTCCAAGATTAGCTACGTCGAACGGTTCTTTCATTATCGACGCGCCGGCGGATTTTGCTTTTTCTGTGGTCTCGTCTGCGTTCGCGGTGGCGACGTAGCTCATCCAGTGCGGTGGGACTCCCGCAGCCACCATGTCGGGCATCAATTTGTACAAACCGGCAACGTCTTTGCCGTCGAGTTTGAGAATCGTGTAGACCATGTCTGGGCCCATCGGATGATCGTCAGCTTCCCAACCGAAGAGCTGCGTGTAGAAATTTTTTGCGGCTTCGTTATCGGATGTTCCGAGCTCAACCCAACAAAACGAGCCGGGTTTGGGATCGGGGGTTTCATGCAATCGTGCTTCACTCATCTGGGTTAAATCCTCCTTAAGTGTAGGACCAATACCGGGGAGAAAATTTTTCTGCGTTTTTGGAAGGCGGTAATCTATCACGCTCAACGTCGAGAAAAAAGTCCCGGATTCAACTCTGCGTAATCTCTGCGTCCTTTGCGCCTCTGCGGTTTACATGTGTTGTCGTTTTCTTTTACCGCAGAGGACGCAGAGGTTGCGCAGAGAAATTCAATTTTAAAACGAAAAGCGCTGCTCCCAGCAAGCTGAAAGCAGCGCAATCCGTTTTCCTAAAGTTTGCCGAAGCTCCCTTTAGGATGGCAACAAGAGCATGTACACGCTCAAGTCGCCAATTTGTATCCCGATGACCAACTGGCGGTCAGCCGATCTCCGGTCAGCACGCGAATCATTTTCACAATCCTCACGTTCCGAAGAACGCGGTGCCTCTAGGTTTTTGTTTTGGTGGCTTTTCCTCCACCGCCGATTACGCTCCGGCAACGAAGCTCAACTTGCGTTAAGCCGCTTTGCTCCCTTCGGCGGGTCCTTGCCTCCGGGCGCCATTCGTTTTTATTCGAATGGCTCAAGAAAGTCTCGCAACCTTCTCTAGCTGAACCTTTCGGCTCCGATTAGGGCGTCAATAGAATCAACAGCCGCCTGTCTCTTCTCTCGCTCGGGTGTCACCACCACGATTGCCGATCCCTTTCTCGGTCTCGAAGGCCGTAACCCTCGCGACACGTGCTTTATACCCCTGAGACGTTTTTAGATCAAATTTTTGAGTGTTTTATTTTTAGATTTTTATTTTCTTTACTGCATTCGCGATTTTCTTCTTCACTTCTTCCATCTCTTCATCGCTTTTATATTTTGTGCGCGGCCAGAAAAAACCTTTCAAGCCATCTTTTTTGCGACGCGGCACAACGTGAACATGCAGATGAGGAACACTCTGACTGACGCGATTGTTCATCGCGACAAAAGTTCCTTCAGCTTCCATTGCTGATTCAACTACGCGCGATAACAGTTGCGCGGCTTCGAAATACGGGCCGACGATTTTTATCGGTAACTCGCCGAGTGTTTCGACGTGTTCGCGCGGAACTAATAACGTGTGACCGGGAAACAACGGACGATGATCGAGAAACGCTACTGAATTATCGTCTTCGTAAACAATCGTCGCCGGCAGCTCACCAGACACAATTCGACAAAAGAGGCAGTCAGTCATCGAAAACCTTTCTTAGCCACAAAAAGGCACAAAAGTAACAAAGATTCTTTTGTGCCTTTTGTGGGTTAATTCTAATTCTCGTCAAACCCTGGTCTAACGAAGTCGCGCGCCTGTGGAAAACTTCTTTCCAGCCGTCGCCTTAATCGATCGAGCTGTAAGATCAGCGGCACGATCGATTCAACGCGGTCGGGCAACGAGAATTGCATCATCCGCCAGGCCGCAATCGAACGATCGATCCCGATCAGCGCAACCTTCGCAGATCCGTCGGAATCCTTCGGAAAATCCGCGATTTCGGGATCATCGAGCTCTTCCTTGCGCCCGGAAAGCGCGCGCATCGTCTTCACAGCGATTTGATACTGATACCACTGAATCACTTCGCGTGCATCTTCCGGATCGCTGAGCTCGACGCCCAAGTCAAACTCGCGAAACCAATCGCTCGCAGTATTCGCATACTTCTTACCGAGTTTCGTCAACGGATGATTGTCGACAAGCTGGCGTTTTCTTTTGCATTGCCCGTCGTCGTCTTCCGCCTTCGCATTGAGATCGACTCCGGCAGCGCGAGCCCACTCGACGATCATTTCCCGCGTTTCCTGAAAAATCGTGTTGAGTTTTCGCCAGAATGCCTCGTTACGAATGTCTTGAGGTTCAGGTGAATCGTTGTCTTCCTGTTCGGTCGCATAGACCAGACAACGTGAGGTTAAAGGACACCGTTCACACCAACGATCGCAGTAATTGTAAATGCCTGAGATCAGATCAGGATTATTGGCGAGCTCGGTGAGGGTTCTTCGTCGCATTGATTTGTCTCCTTGATGAGGATTAAGGTTGGCTCATTCTATGACACATCGATTCTCTGCGTCACGAACATTTTTAATTGTTCTGCTTCTCGGTTGGACCACATTAGTTTCGGCCCAAGCGGATCAGAAGTCTTTCAACTACGGCTTCGTCAGTCCGAACACAAAGACTGACTTGAAACTCGAGCAGGCGATCGCGGGAATGAAGTCTGCTGAGGAAGCGAAGCTGCTCAACAAGGCTGTCAATCTAGGGTGTGTCGTGCGCACGCGCATAGCAGCCTTTCGCGCACTCGGATCGTGGAGTGACGGCGCAGAGCATTCAGTGTTGGTGCGCGTCAGAGGCGACGAAGCGACGCTTCGATACGTTCTCTCGCGCATGGGACGGGATGCCGAGCAGAAGTACGTTATCTATTTTCATCCCGTGGCTGGCGGTAAAGTGGATCTCTACACGTTGCGACCACGCACCCGCAGAAATCTGGTCGCACTTTCCAACGAGCTCGAACGCGCCGGGATTCCCTTTCGCACGATCGTGCCTTTGCGTGAAGCACCCGCGATTTACATCATCGATTTAGATCGTGACTTGCGGCCGAAGATCATGAACGCAGCGCAACGACTACGCGCGCGTGTGACTCAGGAGCCGGGCAATGCGAAGTTGTTTGGTGACGACGAGCGCGACAAAGCGAAAGTCAAATTCGAGCAGGAAATCAAAGACTACGAGGCCAAGAACCCCAATCTTCCGCCGACGTGCGACGCACGGACGGTGAAGCGGCGATGAATAACGAACGGGTGGCCACTGAGGGCCACCCCTACAATTACCTCCGAGATCATTACTGTAGGGGTGGCCCTCTGTGGCCACCCGTTTCGTCAATAAGGAGATCGTATATGGCTGAATTTCACTCGGTGGCGCCGGTGTTTGCTGTCGCGGACATCGGCGCGACGATTCGCTGGTATGAGGAGCAGCTCGGATTCATCGGCGATCCATTTCCGGCGCACGAGCCTTACGTGTTTGCGATTATGTATCGAGACAAGGTCGAGATCATGTTGCAGCGAGTTGAAGGTTTCGAGAAGCCTGATGTTTATAAATCACGTCCTGGTGGAGTTTGGGATGCTTACTTTCGGATCGAGGGAGTGAGGGATCTTTTCGAATCGGTGCGCGAAGAGGCGACGATCGTGCAGCCGTTGCGCAAGCAGCCTTATGGGAATTGGGAATTCGAGGTAAGAGATCCAAATGGCTATCTGCTGGTATTCAGTGAACGGGCTTAACGGCTTTCGCAAACGCAGTGGGGTTGAGGGTGTTGAGGACTTCTTTGCGTGTGATCCAGCCGCGGCGGGCCATGGCGACGCCGTATTTGATGTTGTTCATTGCCTTGACTGAGTGCGCGTCAGTAGAGACTACGAATTTGATCTTTCGCTTGCGCGCCTCACGTAGCCAGCGCGGTCCGAGGTCCAGTCGATAAGGATCGCCGTTGATCTCGATCGCTGCGCGCGACTCGGCGATCACGTCGAGAATGTGCTCGACGTCACATTCGAACGGCGGACGACGTTGCAGCAAGCGTCCAAGCGCGTGTCCCCAGATCTTGAAGACCGGCTCGCGCATCGCAGTCGTGATGCGCGCCGTCATCTTTTCTGAATCCATCTTGTAGCGCGCATGAATGCTCGCGACGATCACGTCAAACTTTTCGAGCACCGCATCGGGATAGTCGAGCTTGCCGCTCGCAACGATGTCCGACTCAGTGCCGCGCAGGATCTTGATCGACACCTTCTCCTGCACTTCGTCAATCTCTTCCCACTGCCGTTTCAAGCGATCCAACTTCACGCCGTTCGCGTAAATCGCGGTGGGCGAATGATCCGTGATCGTGATGTACTTCATACCCATCTCTTCAGCGCCGCGCACCATCGCTTCGAGCGTGTGGATACCGTCTGAGTAAGTCGTGTGACAGTGGACCACGCCTTTGATGTCCGCTTCAGTCACGAGATCTTCGGGAAGTTTTTTCGCGAGCGCGGCTTCGATCTCGCCCACGTCTTCACGCAGCTCCGGCGGGATGTAAGCCATCCCCAAGCGCTTGTAGAGTTGTTCTTCAGTACGCGGCAAACGTGCGAAGCCCACCTTCTTTCGCTCGGCGTAGTCCTTGATCTTCTCGATGTGCGTCTGTGAGCCGGTCTTGACGAAGAGTGTGATTCCAAACTCCTCCGGCGGCACGACTGTCAGCCACACCTGCGCACCATCGGCAAAGTGCGCCACACACGCATTCGGACCATCAAGCTGGCTCGACAGCACGAGCGGAAACTCCTGAAACTTCTCGACGATTGCCGCAGGGTCCTTCGCGCCGGCAACGATATCGATGACGCCGATCGTTTCTTCCCAACGCCGCAACGAACCGGCAACACTGACGTCAACTACGCCGTCGATCGCTTTCAGATACTCGATGCATTGATCGGCCGTGCTCCACGCCTGATGCAGATGTAGTCGACGCTTGGGTTTCTGTACGGGATTTGCGAGTTGGGTTAGCAGGCGCTGCGCCGTCTTTGGACCAAAGCCCTTCAGTGTTTCGAGACGTCCGGTTTCGGCCGCGGACTTGAGCTGCGCGATAGAACTGATACCTGCCTCATCGAGTTGTTTGATCTTCTCGACGCTCAGTCCCTGGACTGATGAGAGCTCGATCACGCCTTTCGGAAACTCTTGTCGCAGGCCGTTCAGGACTGAAGACTGGCCGGTCAGGTAGAGTTGTTTGATCTGGGACGCGAGTGCGTCGCCGATGCGCGGCAGTGTGGTGAGACGATCCTCTTTAACGAGTCGATCGAGATCTGCGACGCCTTGAATGGCGCGTGCCCCGGCGTTGTACGCTTTGGCTTTGAAGCGAAACTGGCCGCCTTTCAGATCCATCAACTGCGCGATCTCCTGGAGTGCGGCGGCAACGCCGAAGCGGTCAAGTTTTGGTTTCTCGGGCATTACGTGGATTATACGTATAATCGGCTCATGGCAATAAATTCAATCAATCCGAGCACGGGTCAAACTCTGAAAAAATTCGAAGCGCTCACCGCAGCGCAGGTCGAGGAAAAACTACAGCTCGCCGCTGACACATTCAGCACTTATCGACGCACGTCGATGAACGAGCGCGCGGCGTGGATGCAACACGCGGCCGAAATTCTCGAAAACGATAAACAAGCACTCGGAAAGATGATGACGGCGGAGATGGGCAAGCCGATCAAGGCTGCGATCGCTGAGGCGGAAAAGTGCGCGTGGGTCTGTCGCTACTACGCCGAAAACTCGCAGCACCATCTAGCCGATCAGGTCGTCGAAACGAACGCGCAGAAGAGTTATGTACGGTTTCAACCGCTCGGCCCTGTGCTCGCAGTGATGCCGTGGAATTTTCCGTTCTGGCAAGTGTTTCGCTTCGCGGCGCCCGCGTTGATGGCCGGCAACGTTGGGCTGTTAAAGCATGCGTCGAACGTACCGCAGTGCGCGCTCGCGATCGAAGACATCTTCGCGCGCGCAGGGTTTCCGAAAGGCGCATTTCAAACTTTGTTAGTTGGGTCTGATGCGGTCGAGGGAATTCTTAACGATAAACGTGTTGTGGCAGCGACGTTGACGGGCAGTGAACCCGCCGGTCGCAGCGTCGCCGCAATTGCCGGCAAGCAAATCAAGAAGACGGTGCTGGAGCTCGGCGGCAGCGATCCGTTTATCGTCATGCCGTCAGCAAATCTCGACGAAGCAGTGACGACTGGCGTCAAAGCGCGCACGATTAACAACGGGCAATCGTGCATCGCGGCGAAGCGTTTTATCGTTGCGGCCGAGATTTACGATGAGTTTGAGCGACGTTTTGTTGAAGAGATGCGCGGGTTGAAGATTGGCGATCCGATGGAAGAATCGACTGACATCGGACCGCTCGCGACGCCGCAGATCGTCAACGACCTTGACGAACAGGTAAAACGCGCGGTGGCGAGTGGCGCCCGCGTATTGACCGGTGGGAAGAAGATCAATCGTCCCGGAAACTTTTACGAGCCGACTGTGCTGGTCGATCTCGACGTCAACACGCCAGTGTCGTGCGAAGAGATCTTTGGACCGGTGGCCACGCTCTTCCGTGCATCCAGTATCGATGAGGCGATCCGGATTGCGAATGCGACGCAGTTTGGTTTGGGATCGTCGGCCTGGACCAATGATGCAAACGAACAGGCACAGTTCATCGAAGAGCTTGAAGCAGGATCAGTCTTCATCAACGGTATGGTCGCGTCCGATCCGCGCCTGCCATTTGGCGGCGTGAAAAACTCCGGATACGGCCGCGAACTCGCGGAGTTTGGCATCCGCGAGTTCGTGAACATCAAGACCGTTTGGATCAATAACAGCCGCGCCTCAACACGGACTGACACGGAATAAACTCGGAACGGGTGGCCACGGAGGGCCACCCCTACAGTTGATGCTCACCGAGCGTCCTCCGACTACAACTGTAGGGGCGGTCCTCCGTGGCCGCCCGATCGGGGCTTCTTTCAGGGATGTAAGTTGGGCGAATGGGGGCAAATTACTAACAAGCCTTCAGGGGTTTCGGTTGAATGCACGACGCCGGTTTCGGCCCAGCGAAAGATCGTGCGGGAGTTAACGCGCGCAATGATTGCGGCATCGTCGATGCTCAACATCTCGACGTCGCGTGAGCAGGTTGAACACCAGGTGGTTCTTCGATGTTTGTGAACGACGACCCATCTTTCTGTTTCCACAGCGATCTCGGTCCGAGTTTTCATGTGGGTTCTCTGTGCTATCTCTGTGTTCTCTGTGTCTCGGTGGTTAATGCTGATCGCAACGGCCACCACAGAGACACAGAGGACACAGAGGTGGCACGGAGACTGGCTTTCAAAATGTGGAGCAGCACGCGAAGTGAAATGCGTGGATGACTTCCCCCGAGCACCACGGCGTGGCGGCCCTGGGCGTGGCCGTCGCGATTAGCCTGGCGCTTCGAACTTGTATTCATTGCAACTCCTCCTAAATAATCTCGGCTCAAGTTTTCGGGGTGTGAGTGCGTGGAAGATACGGGCGGCAGGCGCCTCTCGTATTTAGAGAATCGTGAAATGCCCATGAGGTTTTTCTCAAAGAGTTCTGAAAGCCATGATGAACCGGCCCGGACGCTTCTATCTATTTGGCAGCTTTCGAGTTGACGTAACCGAGCGCCTTCTCTTCAAAGAGAATCGCGAGGTGTCGCTCACACCGAAAGTCTTCGACACGTTACTCGTGCTGCTCGACAACTCCAGTCACGTGATGACGAAGAAGGAGTTGATGCAGCAGGTGTGGCCCGACAGTTTTGTCGAGGAGAACAACCTCGCGCAGAACATTTCGATACTGCGAAAGGCGCTCGGCAAGACGCATGAAGGCGAACACTATATTCAGACTGTGTCGAAGCGCGGTTATCGTTTTGTCGGCGACGTGAGAGCGACAGGCGGTGAAGAGGAGAGCGTGATCGTGCGTGAACGCACGCGCGCGCGAATCGTCGTCGAGCGTGACGATGAAGATCCCGCCGCCGCTGCTCGCGTGATCGATGTGTTGCCAACTGCGGTCACACCCAAGCAGCTCGAACCCGCCTTGCAACGATCACCGGAAACGATGTACGCGCGCAGCGGCGACGTGAACATCGCGTACCAGGTAATCGGCGATGCGCCACTCGATCTCGTTTTCGTGATGGGCTGGGTGTCGCACCTCGAATACTTCTGGCGCGAGCCGAGCTTTGCGCGTTTCCTGCTGCGACTCGCGTCGTTCTCGCGTCTCATACTTTTTGACAAACGCGGCACCGGACTTTCCGATCGTGTTCCCATCAATCAACTGCCGACACTCGAGCAGCGCATGGACGACGTGCGCGCCGTGATGGACGCCGTTGGTTCTGAACACGCAGCGTTGATTGGCGTGTCGGAAGGTGGACCGATGTGCAGCCTGTTCGCGGCGACGTACCCTGAGAAAACGCTGGCGCTCGTGATGATTGGCACGTACGCTAAGCGGATTCGTGATGCTGAGTACCCGTGGGGTCCGACACTCGAACAACGCGAACACTTTTTCGAAGTTATGCGCGAGCAATGGGGTGGGCCAGTCGGTATCGACGAGCGCGCGCCGAGTGTGGCTGGCGATGCGGAGTTTCGTGATTGGTGGGCCACGTACTTGAGAATGGGTGCGAGTCCCGGTGCGGCTGTCGCGTTGACGCAGATGAATGCAGAGATCGACGTGCGAAACGTGTTGCCGTCGATACGCGTGCCGTCGCTCGTGATTCACCGTTCAGACGATCAGTGTTTGAAAGTTGAAGAAGGACGGTTTGTCGCGCAGCGGATTCCGGGTGCGAAGTTTGTCGAGCTTCCAGGAAACGATCACTTGCCGTTTGTTGGCGATCAGGAAGCGATACTCGATGAAGTGGAAGAGTTTCTGACTGGCGTGCGACACCCGGTCGAGCCCGATACCGTCCTCGCGACGGTGCTGGTTGCGCGGCTGGTTGGTATAAAGGAGCGCGTGCAAAATCTTGGACCAGAGCGCTGGGCGGAATGGTGGCGGCGTTTGCACGCGCACATTACGAAAGAGATCGAGTGGTTTCGCGGGCGCGAGGTCGACATTCTGGAGAATCGTTTACTGGCGATCTTCGACGGCCCGGCGCGCGCGATCCGTTGTGCGACTGCGATCACTGAATACACTTCGCGACTGGGTGTGCAGACGTGCACCGGGCTACACACCGGCGAGTGTGAAATCGTGGATGGGCAGGTTGCTGGCGCCGCGGCCGAGATGTGCGTGTGCGTCGCGAACGAGGCCGAGCCGGGCGAGGTATTAGTCTCCAGTACAGTAAAAGATCTCGTCGCCGGTTCCGGAATCAATTTTGAAGATCGTGGAATTCACCTGCTTGCCGGTTGCGGCGAAAGCCGACTATTTGCGGTCGTGAAGGCACAACTGTAGGGGTGGCCCTCCGTGGCCACCCGTTCACTACAATTCCTAACGACGGGTGGACAGTTGTTTACGTGAACCTTAATTCTATGAACCACGGAATGGCTCGCAGTACACACGAACCAAGTGGTGGATGAGACTTTATACAATGGAATCATCATTCGAAAAGCTGGGTGTCTTTTATCTAGGCAAGTCGAAAGCCAACGACGATCTGCTGCTCTACGACTCGAAAGATCTCGTCACGCATGCTGTCTGCGTCGGTATGACCGGCAGTGGCAAGACGGGCCTCTGCATCAATCTTCTCGAAGAGGCCGCGATCGATGGAATACCGGCGATCATCATCGATCCGAAAGGCGATCTGTGTAACTTGCTGTTGACGTTTCCGAACCTCGCGCCGGAAGACTTTGCGCCGTGGGTCGAAGAAGGCGTCGACGCCGCACAACAGGCGCAACTCTGGAAAGATGGACTTACGCAGTGGGGCGAAGACGGCGAGCGCATCAAGCGCCTTCGCGACGCCGCCGACTTCCGCATCTACACGCCGGGCAGCAATGCCGGAATCCCTATCTCGATTCTCAAATCATTCGTCGCGCCACCCGAAACGATCAGGCAAGACAACGAAGCACTGTCAGAACGCATTAACACGACTGTTACGAGTTTGCTCGCGCTCATCGGTATCGACGCCGATCCGGTGCGCAGTCGCGAGCACATTCTTCTTTCAAACATTCTGAATCACGAGTGGTCCGCCGGAAGAGATCTTGACATCGCGGGCCTCATTCAAAAAGTGCAGACGCCGCCGATCACGAAAGTCGGCGTGATGGAGCTCGATTCGTACTTCCCTGCTGACGCGCGTTTCGAGCTCGCGATGTCGTTGAATCACCTGCTCGCGTCGCCATCGTTTGCGAGCTGGATGGAAGGCGAGTCGCTCGACGTCGCGAAGTTTCTTCACACTGAATCAGGCAAGCCGCGCCACTCGATCTTTTCGATCGCGCATCTTTCAGATGCGGAGCGCATGTTCTTCGTGTCGCTACTATTGAACCAGGTGCTCGGCTGGATGAGAACGCAATCAGGCACGACGAGCCTGCGCGCGCTTCTCTACATGGACGAGATCTTCGGCTACTTTCCGCCAGTCGCAAATCCGCCGTCGAAGTTACCGCTGCTGACGTTGTTGAAACAGGGGCGCGCGTTCGGGTTGGGTGTCGTGCTCGCGACGCAGAACCCGGTCGATCTCGATTACAAAGGACTCGCAAACACGGGTACGTGGTTCATCGGTCGCTTGCAAACAGAGCGAGATAAAGCGCGCGTGCTGGAAGGACTTGAAGGTATCGCGGCGGGCACCGGTCAGAAGTTTGACAAGCAGGCGATGGAGCAACTGCTCGCTGGGCTCGACAAGCGCATCTTCTTGCTGAACAACGTACACGACGACGCGCCCGAGATTTTCGAAACGCGCTGGGCGTTGTCGTACCTGCGTGGACCACTGACGCGCGCGCAGATCAAGCTCTTGATGGATCCTTTAAAAGCGACTACAGCGCCGCCGCCTGCTGCAACGGTTTCTGCGCCTGCGCCGGTTGCGGGTGCGCCGCCGAAAAGCGAGCGAGCGATACTGCCGCCGGACGTTAGTCAGTATTACATTCCTGTTCGCTCATCCGGCGGCGCGGGAGCAACGCTGACTTATCATCCAATGCTGCTCGGAACGGCGGAAGTTCGTTACAGCAATTCGAAGACAGTCGAAATGACACAGCAGTTGAACCTGCTCGCGGCGTTTGCGGACGGGCCAGCGGGTCTCGACTGGAGCCAGGCGACGGCGATCGATCTACCTGTCGAGGATCTCGAATCTGAGCCGGAAGCCCGCGCGCAGTTCGCTGAAGTGCCGTCTGAAGCGACGAAAGTTAAGAGCTACGCGAGTTGGCGCAAGGATCTTGCGAGCTGGGTCTATCGAAACCAGCGACTTGAATTACTCGAGAGTCCGGCGCTGGAGATCGTCTCGAATCCAGGCGAGAACGAGCGTGACTTTCGCGTGCGCTTGCAACAGCTCGCGCGTGAGCATCGCGACGAGGCAGTGGAGAAATTGCGACAGAAGTACGCGCCGAAGTTTGAAGTTCTCGAAGATCGAAAGCGCCGTGCTGAGCAGGCGGTCGAGCGCGAGTCGGAACAGGCGAAGGGACAGAAGGTGCAGACGGCGATCTCGTTTGGCGCAACCTTGCTATCGTCGTTTTTAGGTCGAAAGCGAACGAGCATGTCGACACTCGGCCGGGCCACGACTGCGGCGCGCGGCGTCAGTCGTTCGATGAAAGAATCGCAGGACGTCGATCGCGCGCAGGACAATGTCGAAGCGATTTCGCAGAAAGTCTCCGATCTCGAAGCGGAGTTTCAGGCGGAGACAAAAGCACTCGAACAGTCGCTCGATCCACAAACCGAACAACTCGAGAAAGTCAGTCTCAAACCAACGAAAGCAAACATCGCAGTGAAAGTATTGACCCTGGCGTGGGCGCCATACTGGGACGACAAACCCGCATGGGAATAACGATGCTCGATAAGTTTTTCACGCAAAGGCGCAAAGGATCGCAAAGACGCAAAGGCAGATCAAAGGCTTCGAGCGCGTCCGAGTCTTTGACCCGCCTTTGCGTTCTTTGCGTCCTTTGCGTCTTTGCGTGAAAACTTTCTTTGACCACTTATGAAAATACCAATTAAGTACGGACTCCTGATCACGCTCGGTGTAATCGCGTGGGTGCTAATCACGCGATCGCTCATTACTAACCCCCAATCGATCGTCCACACGCTCGGCGGCCCGGTCTTTTTCAACGTCCTCCAGTTTGCGATGATCTACCTCGGACTGAAGGCACTCGAACATGCGAAAGGCGAGCGCCCCTACTTTAAAGAAGGCCTGAAGACCGGCGTCGCGATCTCCTTCGTCTACGGACTCACTGCCTCGATCTTCTTCGTCGTCGTGCTCGTCATCGTCGGCACGAAATGGCTGGCGAGCGAGCCCGGCGCCGCGAACGCACCGCTGTCGCGTATCATGCTCGGCGCATTTCTCGGGTTATTTATCGGCGCTCTGCTTTTCGGCCTGATCTACTCGACGGTTCTTTCGTTCTTTCTCGCAAAACGCCGATCTGAATCTCAGGATTCACAGGATTCACAGGATTCACAGGATTAGGAACCAATACCACCTTCCCGATATTCTTTCGCTCCTCAAGCCGCCGGTGCGCCTTGCCCACGTCGTCAAACGAGAAAGCCTGGTCCACGTGCGGATTGATCCACTCTTCATCAACACCGCGCAGGATGTCGCGCATCCATAGCGCGACCTTCTCAGGCTCGTGCCACATATGGCCCAGGTTCAACCCAAACACGCCGCGATTCTTGTTCAATAAACCGAGAGGATGGAACCGCGGCATCTGAACCACAGCCTTCAGCATCTTCAGCTTGCCTGAAATCCCATTTGCCGAGGCAGTGGAAACGCCGAACATCCCCAAACGCCCGGTGCTCCGCAGCGCGTTGTAACTCTTCTTCCAATGCGCACCGCCAATCGGATCCATGATCAGGTCGACCCCGTGACCGTTCGTGAGCTGCATTAACTGCGGCTGCCAGTCCTGATTGCGATAGTCGATCGGATGGTCCAGCCCGCGGTCAGTTAGAAACTTGTGCTTGCCCTGACTCGCCGTGCCGTAAGTCACCGCGCCGAGCTTCTTCGCGATGTCGAGCGCTGCGAGCCCGACGCCGCCGCCCGCATTGTGGATCAGAACCGATTCGCCCTCGTGCAGCGAACCCATGACGACGAGCAACGCATACGCTGTCAGGTAGTTCACCGGAATTGCAGCCGCCTGTTCGAACGTGAGCTTCTCAGGCTTCTCAAACATCTGCGTCGCCTTCACCGCGATCATTTCCGACTGCCCGCCGAAACGCGTCATCGCCACGACCGACTTGCCGACGAACGAGCTGTTCACATGCTTACCCACACTGTCGACGACACCGCTGACCTCATAACCCATCACACACGGTTTCGGCGGTCCATCGGGATACAAACCCTGACGCGCGAGAATGTCTGCGAAGTTCAAGCCGGCAGCACGCACGCGAATCACGACCTCGTCGTCGCGCGGTGTTGGATCGGGCTTCTCCTGGACCTTGAGCACGTCGATGTCGCCGTTTGCAGTGGTTACGATTTGTCGCATAGACCGATATTATCAGTTCTGATCCGGGCTATCAGTGTTAATCTGTGCCGACAATATGCGCATACTACTCTTGACGCTGCTTCTACTCCTGGCCGTTAGCTGCACGAATCAACCATCTCAAAAACAACTGACCGTGGCCGTGATCTCAGGCGCGGAAGGCGAGGCGCTCAAACAGGCCGCCCGCGATTACGAGGCGCAGACCGGCACGCACATCGAAATCGCGGAGTTTCCTTATGCAAATCTTTTTGAGAAAGAATTAATAGATCTCAAATCTCACACGGGCGCGTATGACCTGATCATGCTCGACGACCCGTGGTTTCCGCGGTTTGCGAATGAAAACGTGCTGACCGAGCTGACGCCTTTACTGCAAAAACGCGGGCAATCCGGCCCGGATCCCGACTTTGTCGAGGCGTCGCTGAACGTCTGTCGTCATCCGTTTCAAACCGGCGCACTCTACGCGTTGCCCTACGTCGGCAACTCGCAATTATTTTTCTATCGCAAAGATCTTTTTCAGAAATATTCTTTGAAACCGCCCGCGACGTGGGACGACGCGCTCGCGGCAGTCAAAACAATCCACGAGAAAGAAACTAAAGGCGCGAACGGTTCGAAGGTCTACGGTTACGTCATGCGCGCGGCGCAGGGCAACGCCGCCGTCGCCGACTTCATGCCCATCTTCTGGGCCTTCGGCGGTGAGATGTTTGACGCGAATGGAAAGCCCACGGTCAATAGCGCTGAAGGCATTGCGGCTTTGGAATTCATGCTCGAGCTCGGTAAATACTCGCCGCCGGGTTATGCGAGTTTCAATGCCGATGAAGTTGCTGCACACCTGTTGCAAGGCACGGCGGCGATGTCGATTAACTGGCCCGTGTGGATTAGACCATTCAGCGATCCGTCGCGGTCGAAGGTTGTCGGAAGGATGGAATTCACGACGCTGCCTGGTGCGAAGAAACCCGGCCAGGCTGAAATTGGCAACTGGCTGATCGCGATACCGCGCTATTCGAAAAGTGCCGAGGCCGCGATGGACTTTTTACTTTGGGCCACCGCTCCCGAGCAGATGAAAGTGTCAACCCGGCGAGGCAATCCACCAACGCGTCGATCGCTTTTCAACGATGCTGAGCTGGTCGCGAAGAATCCCGCGTATCCGGCGCAGCTACGCTCGCTCGAAACCTCCAGGCCGCGACCGCGCACGCCTTACTGGAACGAAATTGAAAACGCCTTCGGCATCTTTCTTTCGAAAGCGAACAGCGGCGAGCTGTCGGCAACCGAAGCGATGAATCAGGCGAATGCCGAGATCGAGAAGATTCTTCAACGCGCAAAATAAGCGCGAGCTGCTGCTGCCCGCACTCTTCCTCGCGCCGGCGCTCGCGGTGCTTCTCGCGCTCTCAATCTACCCGCTCATCTACTCCGTCACGATCAGTCTGCAACAGGAAACCGCCGCCGGGATCACGTGGACGCTCGGAAACTTCACGCGCCTCTTCTCAGATGGATTCTTCTGGACAGCGATGGTCCATACATTCATCTACGCGGCAGTGGCGCTGACATGTGAATTTCTGCTCGGGCTCGGTCTCGCCCTCCTGCTCAACAATCAAATTCGTGGGCGCGGTTTCTTTCGCGCGAGTCTGCTCGTGCCGATGATGTTGCCGACTGTCGTTGTCGGTGTCGTTTGGCGACTGATGCTCAATCCAAACTTCGGCGCCGTGAATGGAACGCTCAAACAGTTTGGAATCGACACGGAGAACTTGACGTGGACTGCGTCGCCGAAACTCGCGATGTTTTCAGTGATCGCGGTCGATGTCTGGCAATGGACTCCGTTCGTGTTTCTCGTGTTGCTTGCAGGACTACAGGCGATCCCGCAGGAGCCTTACGAGGCGGCGCTGATCGATGGGTCGAGCGCGTGGGCTACGTTCCGGCACGTGACATTGCCGCTGCTGAAGCCGTCGATTCTCATCGTGTTGCTGCTGCGCACGATGGATTTGCTGCGCGTGTTTGATCAGATTTTCATCCTGACTGAAGGTGGGCCGGGCTTCGCGACCGAGACGATCAGTCTTTACATCTATCGTGCGGCGTTTCGGTTTTTTGATTTTGGGTACGCGGCGGCAATGTCGTTCGTGCTGCTCGCGCTGACGAATGTGATCAGCGCGCTGTACATCAAGTTTCTACAAGCAAAGGAATCTTAGTATCCACAGATTACGCAGATTATTTATGTATCTGGCACTGGTTGCAGCGCTACTGTTTGCGCTCGCGCCGGTTTACTGGATGCTCACGATTTCGTTCAAGACGGAAGGCGAGCAGTTTGCCAGCCCGCCAGCGTGGTTCATCTTCACGCCCACGCTCGAGCACTACTACGACGCATTCGTCACGCGCTCCTTTGGGCAGTATTTACTGACAAGCGCGATCGTGGCCGTCACGTCGACTACCCTTGCCCTCATAATCGGCACGCTCGCGGCTTATGCGCTAGCGCGGTTCGAGCTGCCGCTCAAACTCAACCGTCGACTTTCTTTGTGGATTCTCTCGACGCGAATGTTTCCCGCGATCGTCACGGCCGTCCCGCTCTTCTTAATGATGCGCGACGTGCAACTGCTCAACACACGCGCCGCGCTGATCATCGTCTACACCGCCTTCAACCTTCCCTTCGTGGTCTGGATGATGCGCGGGTTCTTTGCAGACTTGCCGCGCGATCTGGAAGAAGCAGCGCTTGTCGACGGCGACTCGCGTCTCGGCGCGCTCGTGCGCATCGTCTTGCCGCTCGTGGCTCCGGGCCTCGCGGCCACGGCCGTGTTTTGTTTGATCGTTTCCTGGAACGAGTTTCTGTTTGCGCTCGTGTTGACGCAGACTGACACAGCGATGACGTTGCCGGTCGGAATCGCAGGACGCGTGACGCAGTACGAGATCAAATGGGGCGTGATGAGCGCTGCCGCCTCGGTGGCGATCGTTCCGATCCTGGTGTTCGCGCTCGCGCTACAGAAGTACCTCGTGCGCGGACTGTCGATGGGAGCCGTGAAAGGTTAGATGGGTATCGAATTTCGCAACGTGACAAAGACTTTCGGCGGCGCATGCGTCGTGGACGATCTCTCGCTCGAGGTACGCGACGGTGAGCTCATCGTGCTGCTTGGCCCATCGGGCTGCGGCAAGACGACGACTTTGCGCATGCTCGCGGGTCTCGAAACGGCCACGTCGGGCGACATCCTGATCAACGGTGAACGCGTCAACGATGTGCCGACGCAGCACCGCGATTTGGCGATGGTGTTTCAGAGCTACGCGCTTTACCCGCACATGACGATCGCCGAAAACATCGGCTACCCGTTACGCGTCAGAAAGCTCGACAAAGGGGATCGTGCTGCACGTGTGCAACGCGTCGCAGCGATGTTGGAGATTGAACCTTTACTCGAACGAAAACCGCGCCAATTGTCCGGCGGCGAGCGACAACGCGTCGCGCTCGCACGTGCGATCGTGCGTGAGCCGCGTGCGTACTTGATGGACGAGCCGCTCTCGAATCTCGATGCACGGCTGCGCGTGCAGATGCGTGGCGAGCTGAAGCGTCTCCAACATCAGCTCGGAACGACGACGATCTACGTCACACACGATCAGGCGGAAGCGATGACACTCGCGTCACGCGTCGCGGTGATGAAGAAAGGACGGCTGCAACAGTTCGACACGCCGCTCAACATTTACAATCATCCGTCGAATAGATTTGTAGCGGAGTTTGTCGGCAGTCCGAGCATGAATTTTATCGAAGGTGAAGGCGTGACGAAGGGAATTCGACCTGAGCACATTCAGGTGTTGACCACGCCCGAGGACGGTGCGCTCGAGGCGCGTGTTTACGTCACAGAGTTGATGGGGAATGAAACGTTCGTATTTCTATCTGCGGGAGAGAATCGATTGATCGCACGCGCACCCGCTGACTTCCGGGCGGATGTCGACACGAAGGTGTGGTTGAGATTAGCAACCGACAAGATCCATTGGTTCGATCCCGAGACAGGCAGTCGTTTACAGGATTTACAAGATTAATCAGGATTTACATGTTCATCCTGAAAAATCTTGTAAATCCTGTCTACTGCTCCCCTATAACCTTCGCCACCGTGGGCCACATCTGCGTCGCCCACAACTCATACCCCTCATCCGACGGATGAAACCCATCATTCGAAAAATACTCCGGATGCGACGGCAGCTCATCCTTCGTGATCGTGTAGATATCGAAGATCGTCACTCCATGCCGCTCCGCAATCTCCACCAGCCGCTTGCAGAACTGATCGATCTGCCGCTGGTAAGTGCTCCGCATCGAATCCGGAATGCGCGGCGCACTCGAAACGTCGGGAATGTTCGTCACCACGATCTGTGCGTGCGTCTTCTCTTTCAGCGTGCTGAGTATCGTTTCGTAATTTTTTGAGAACTGTTCGAGCGTCAACCCGTGCCCGATATCGTTGATGCCGATACCGACCGTCACGAGATCCGGATTAAGTTCCACCGCGCGACCTAACTGCCCTCGTACCAAATCATCAGTTGTCGCACCACTCACACAAAGATTCTGCAACGTCGAAGTTGGTCGCCGCTCGTTGATACGATCGAAGAGCCGTTTCACATACCCGCCTTCCCTCGCCCCAATTCCGTAACCCGTCGAATCCCCGAGCGCGACATAAACAATAGGCCCTGCAATCATCGGTCTTCCTTCCGCTCCCCCTTGTCGATTACAACCCGTGAAAAGCATTGCGAGCACACTTCCTCCAAGAAATGTGAGTGCAAATGCAAAATGTAGAAGCTTTTTACCCGCCTTGATTGATGAAGTTGCCATTTTTCTTGACTTTTATCCTAACAGGAGAATAATGTGCGGCTCATAATGCCGCAATATGAACCCGAAGCATGGCGAGACGGTCACGAGCCTGACGGCGACCCGTCGAAGCGCGAAGCGTGCCGGCTTCTCGATATGCTCGGGCGCATCAACTACCGGATTCTGAGTGGCAACAGGGTTTACGTGGAAGTTGGTGGCGTTGTTTATAAGACGGTCTACGGCGGCTACTGGCGCAGCGTCTTCACTGGCATCGAGCATTATCTTTTGCACTGCGAACAGGTGTCGAGCGCGGTGTGGAAGGAAGAGACGACGACGGCGGTTGACCTTCCGATCGCTTACTCAAACGGTGGTTGGACCACGCGCGGACATTCACTTTCCTTTATCCTCAACCGCGAGTAAGTACTTCATCAAGCGTACTAACCAGTCGATCCGCATCTGCTTCAGAAAACGGCATTGGTGGTCTGATCTTGATCACGTTGTGAAGTGGTCCTTCTGTTCCCGTTAGTATGCCGCGCTCACGCATTTGATTCACAACGCCGCCGGCTTCGTGTGCGAACTCGACGCCGAGGAAAAAACCGGAGCCGCGGATTTCGCGGATTACTTCGTGACGCGGATTCAGTTCGTGTAGGCCGGCGAGCAGATGGTTTCCGACGCGAAGGGCGTGTTGTTGCAGGTTCTCTTCCTGGACGACTTCAAGGACTTTTAATCCGATCGCGCATGATACGTTGTTCCCGCCGAACGTGCTGAAGAACTCCATTCCGTTATCAAACGAGTCGGCGATAGTACGTCTTGTGATTACTGCGCTGATTGGATGACCGTTGCCCATCGGTTTTCCGAGCACAACGATATCAGGCACGACGCCGTATCTTTCGAACGCGTAAAAATGTGTGCCCGTGCGTCCGAATCCTGTTTGCACTTCATCTGCGATGCAAACACCGCCCGCGCCACGCACCGTTTGGTAAACCTGGTTGAGATACCCATCCGGCAGAACGATCTGTCCCGCGACACTCGGCATCGATTCCGCAATAAACCCACACAGCGGCGCTTCAAGATCTTGAGCGATCTCGATCACGTGCTCCGCATCTGCGAGCCGCGCTGTATGCACCCACGCAGGCGCACCTTCACCACCGGCGGCATCATGCTTGTAAGGACTGATATCGATGCATGTCGTCGTATTTCCGTGATAGGCGTGCTCGAGCACGATCATCTCGCGCGCTTTCGTATGTGCGCGGGCGAGGCGAATCGCAAGCTCGTTCGCTTCACTACCGGAATTGACGAAGAAACAAACACTCAACGACTCAGGCAACGTAGCCGTTAGTCGCTTCGCATACTCAAGTATCAACTCACTAACATACCGCGTATTCGTATTCAGCACTTCCATCTGTCGCTGCCCAGCCGCAACGACGGTGGGATGACAATGCCCAACATGCGCGACGTTGTTATACGCATCGAGATACTGCCGCCCCTCGTCGTCATACAAATACTGCATCTCCCCGCGCACAATGTGTAACGGTCGCTCATACGCCACACTCAAATTGCGCCCGAGAAGAATTCTGCGCCTTTCAATCAAGTCATCAATCCGTATATTCATCCGTAAAAATCCGTGGCAAAGTTTTCTCGATCGCCTTCTGACTGATCATTAGATATTCATTCCCCGGCTGCTGCCGGATCTGATGCGCCGCAATACAAACACTCATCGCCAATCTCAACCGCACCAGCGGCCACAGCGCTTCCCTCTCCTCATCAAGCAACCCAAACTCGCTCGTGTACCCAGCGATCACGTCACGCGGCTCCCCATCTCCCAACACCACGTACGCGACCGCGATCGCAAGATCACCAACTGTGTAGCTGTAAACCATGTCTCCGAAATCGATCAGCCCGGAAACAGTCATGCTCTCCGGATCGACGAGCACGTTGTAATCGTTCGCGTCACCATGAATAACGCTTCGTCGCAACTCAGTCGCCGGCTCGAACCTGCACTTCAAAACCAGCTCACGCAGATCGGCGTCGTCGATCAGCGGTGCATACTCATTCACGATCCGGTTTCCGTTCGCGAGGTCCCAGTGAAAATCGCGATGTACGGCTGGATGATCGAAGTCTGCGAGGGCGCGTGAGAGTTGTCCGAGCTTCTGACCGAGATCGTGCAAGAGTCCCTGCGTGTGCAGGCTGATTTCCGCGAGTGGCACACCGGGAAGATACGTCACTAAGCGCACGAGATGACCCTGGAATTCGGTGATCTCCCCAATTACGCGCTGACAAAACGAAACGCGCTGAGACAGATAATCCAGAACCGCATTCTGCGCCTCAAGAAAATCGCGCGACTCCGCATCGTTCGCCACTTTCAGAACAAACTGCTGACCTGAATCACTAGTCAACAGAAAATTGTGATCGCGCTCGCTCGGCAACCGGTGCGCGGTGTTGATGTGTTCCAGGAGCTTATCCACAGATTAGGTAATAGGTTTTGAAAGTACGCCGAAGGCGTTCGCTAATTTGAGCCCAGGGTTCGAGTCCGCGAGAACCCTGGGTAAGCTAACCAAAAAATGTATTTAACCCTGAAAGGGTTCGCCAACCGCCGAACCCCTTCAGGGTTCGAACGCCTTTATGTGAACCGTCCCAGGGTTGTCGCTGCGCTCTAACCCCGGGCTAAAATTAGCCAACGCCTTCGGCGTATTTTCAAACTGACCACAGATTACACAGATTAGACTAAATCGGTGTAATCTGCGTAATCTGCGGATAGGAGAAAACTGATGCTTCGCTTTTGCTTGCTCTTGCTGGTCGGTCTCTGCGCGCTCGCCGTTCCCGTTCGTTCGCAATCAAATGTCGATCCGGCATTCTTCAACGGGCTTCGCTATCGCATCGTTGGTCCAGCGCGCGGCGGACGCGTGACTACCGTGACCGGCGTGCCTTCACAACCGAAGACATTCTACATGGGCGTCGCGAGCGGCGGATTGTTCAAGACGACTGACAGCGGCGCGACCTGGACGCCGATCACCGACGGCAAAGTTCCACTCGGCTCAACCGGATCTGTCGCCGTTGCTGATTCCGATCCGAACGTGATCTATCTCGGCACGGGCTCCGATGGCGTACGCAGCAACGTCTCCACCGGCCGCGGCATGTACAAATCAACCGACGGCGGCCAGACGTGGAAGTTCATCGGTCTCTACGACGCCGGGCAGATCGGCGCCGTTCGCATTCATCCTACAAATCCGGACATCGTTTGGGTCGCAGCTAACGGCGACGTCTTCAAACCAACCGACGAGCGCGGCGTGTTCAAGACCACTGACGGCGGGCAGACGTGGCGCAAAGTGTTGTTTATCTCTGACGGCGTCGGCGCGATGGATCTCGAGCTGCAACCGAACAATCCGAACGTTGTTTACGCGTGGATGTCGCGGCTCGAACGCAAGCCGTGGACGATCATCAGCGGCGGGCGCGAAGGTGGTTTCTACAAAAGCACTGACGGCGGCGAGCATTTCACGAAGATCTCGAACGGCCTGCCGAATGAGTTGATCGGCAAGGGAAATCTCGCTGTCACTAATGCAAATCCAAATCGTATTTATGCACTCGTCGAGGCCAAGCCCGGCGGCGGTTTCTATCGCTCGGAAGACGCGGGCCAAACGTGGTCGCTGATCAATTCCTCGGGCGCATTGATCCAACGTCCGTTTTACTACACGACGCTCGGCGCCGATCCCTCGAACGCGAACGTTGTCTACGCCGGCGCTGAAGGCTTCTTCAAATCGACAGATGCAGGCAAAACGTTCACGCCGTTTCGCACGCCCCATGGCGACAATCACGACATCTGGGTCAATCCGAAAGACAGCCAGATCATGATCCAGTCAAACGACGGCGGCGCGAATGTCTCGACTGACGGCGGCCGCACGTGGTCGTCGCAGATGAACCAGCCGACCGCAGAGATCTACGGCATCTGGGTCGACAATCA
Organism: Pyrinomonadaceae bacterium; assembly: GCA_036498585.1. GTDB lineage: Bacteria > Acidobacteriota > Blastocatellia > Pyrinomonadales > Pyrinomonadaceae > PSRF01. The sequence continues at coordinate 43,821 of DASYFE010000075.1, forward strand.
GTTTCCCTACAAGCTCTACGGCGCGCAGCAAGACAACACGACGCTGATCATCTCGAGCCAGGCCGAGCCGTTTTCAACCACCGACTGGCGTGTTGGTCCGGGTTGTGAAACTGGTCCAATCATGCCGCACCCGTCGAATCCTGACATTGTTTACGGTTCGTGCAAGGGACAGTACGGCGTGATGAATCTCAAGACGGGTCAGGAGAAGAGCTACTGGATTGGCGGGCAGTCGTTGTATGGCAATCCTGCGAGCGATCTGATCTATCGCATGCAGCGCGTGTCGCCGATGGCGACGTCGCCGCACGATCCGGATGTGCTTTATTACGGATCGCAATTTGTACATCGCACGCGCGACAAAGGCGTGACGTGGGAACGGATCTCGCCCGATCTGACTGCGCATCCGGCGTGTTGCCAGGGCGCGAGCGGCGAGCCGATCACACGCGACGTGACGGGTGAAGAGTTTTACAGCACGTTGTATGCGATCACGGAGTCGCCGCTCGAGAAGGGTGTGATCTGGACCGGATCGAATGATGGGCCGTTCTACGTCACACGCGACAACGGCAAGCGGTGGACGAACGTGACGCCGAAAGATCTGCCGCCGGGCGGGCGCGTGCAGTACATCGAAGCGTCGCCGCATCGCAAAGGTTCCGCGTATTTTGCTGTGTATCGCTGGATGCTCGGTGACTTCGAACCTTATATCTACCTGACTAACGATTACGGCGGCACATGGACGAGGCTTACGAGCGGCAAGAACGGCATTCCCGCTGATTGGCCCACGCGCGTCGTGCGTGAGGATCCGGACCGCGAAGGTTTGCTTTACGCCGGGACCGAGTTTGGCATGTTCATCTCGTTTGACAACGGCGCACACTGGCAGCCGTTTCAGTTGAACTTGCCGAACGTGCCGGTGAGCGATATCAAGGTGTATCACAAAGATCTGGTTGTCTCGACGCAAGGTAGAGCGATCTGGATTCTCGACAATGTCACGTCGCTGCACCAGCTCACGTCGCAGGCGAAGATTTCGGAGGTCAAGCTGTTCAAGCCGCGTGATGGATATCGCACGCGAGTCAGTCCGGCAGTGCTTGGACCAGTGGTTGAATACTATCTGCCGTCGGCGCCGAGTGAAGCCGTCGTTATCGATATTCTCGACGCGAAGGGCGCAGTGCTCAACTCGTACAACAGCGAAACCGCGCCGCCGCGTGGTGGTCGTGGAAATCAGGGCGCGGGAATGCCGGGTGTCGGTGGCGCAGGGTCAGAGTCGGATCCCGATGCCGCGCCTATGCGACGTTTCACGCCACCGCCGCGAGTCACAAAAACAGCGGGCGTCAATCGCTTCGCATGGGATCTGCGTAACCAGGCTGGTGTCACACTGCCGCCGGGTCAATATCAAGTGCGACTAAAAACCGGCGCTGTGACCCAGACGCAAACAATCAACGTTCTAATAGATCCGCGAGTTGCGGCAGACGGCGTGACGGTTTCAGACTTACAGGAACAGTTTGAGCACAACATGCGGATGCGCGATCTCGTGAGCAGCGTCAACCAGCTCGTGACGCGCGTACGCGAAGCTCTTAAGAAGTCACCCAACGATCCGCGTTTGAATGTTCTTGCCGCAAAACTGTTGACCGAGCCGGTGCGTTACGGCAAACCCGGCCTCCAGGCGCACATCACGTATCTCGCAAGCATGACGTCAAACGCGGACCAGAAGATCGGCCGCGACGGGATTGAGCGTTATCAGGTATTGAAGAAAGAGCTCGACGCTCTGCGCGCCGAAGCCGATCGATTACTTGGCGGAACAGTATCGACAACTACCGCTCAGCCGTAAGTATGAGTGCACAGCGAATCATCCTTGTTGTGTGCGTTGTGTTGATGAGTATCAATTCAGCGTCCGCGAAATCGTGGCGTGGAATTGAGCCACTCCACTCCACGCGTGCCGATGTAGAACGACTGCTCGGGCGCCCAACCGACGATAAGACACCTTACATTTGGAGCTACGATTCTCCCGATGAGCGGGCTCTCGTCTACTTTTCTCCGGGCGTACCGTGCGAGGAAGGATTGCCGGATGGATGGCGGGCTCCGAAAAATACGGTTGTTGGCATCGACGTATATCTGAATGTTCCCAGGAAAATGAGCGAGGTGCTTACCGCTGGCAAGGAGTACGAAACCGTTCAAGCAGCCCACCTGCCTGGGGTTCATTGGTATACCGATTCGGACGAAGGTATCACCTTCACTGTTGAGAACAATGTTGTTAGGCAGATGAGTTATGGCCCAACGGGAAAGGAAAAGAATTATAAGTGTGGTGAATACAAATATGCTGCTCCAGTTGTACCGGGCGCGAAGCTGAAGGGCGTCGAGCACTATCCGTTAGATGAGTTTGGTAACATCCGCTATGAGGACGCACAAGCACGATTGGACAATTTCGTAATTCAGCTTTTCACGCTACAGGAACAGGATCCTCAGTGGCGCGGCTATATCGTTGTGTACGCTGCTCGCCGCTCCCACAGTGGTGAGGCTCAATTCAAAGCGAACTGCTATAAAAATTATCTCGTGCGTGTTCGGAAGATGAATCCGGCTAGTCTCTTCGCTGTGGATGGCGGTTATCGCGAAGACATGCAGGTGCAGCTATATCTTGGTAGTGCCGATTACTATCCACCGGTCTTGAGGCCCACAGTCAGTCCGAAAAAAGTGCAGCTAATCAAGCGACGATTCAGAAGTTGCACTGAATGAACTACAACAACTTTCCGAGCGCGTAAGGCAGCATCTTGCGCCACCACGGCCAGTCGTGGTCCACGTCAGCTCCCCAGAGGTCGAGCGTGTGTGGAATGCCCTTGGCGTTGAGAATGTCAGAGAGGGTGCGGCTGCGATCCGGCGCTTCGTAGTTTCCCTGACCAGACATGATCATGATCGCATCGGCCTTGCGTAGCAGCGGCAGGTAGTGATCGTCGTTGAGATTGGAAAGATAGTCGACAGGATTATTGAAATAGACGTTGTCGTCGTAGTGTCCTTTTAAATAAGAGCGCACGTCGTAACTGCCGCTCATCGCGATCACGCCGCGAAAGACGTCCGGATGTTTGAAGTAAGCGTTGGCTGAAAGAAACGCACCGAGACTCGCGCCGGTCGTCAGCGGCCGATTCTCACCGTCGCCGCAGTCTTTACGAATCAGCGGCAGCACTTCATCCGTGATGTAACGGTCGTAGCGTGTGAGCAGCTCGGCCTTAAGATGCGGCGGCATCTGCTCGTTGAGGAGACTGTAGCGGTTGACGCTGTTGATGGAATACGCGCGCAGTTTGCCCTCTTCGATGAACGACTTGATCGCGTCGACGAGATAGAAGCGCTCGTATTCGAGATAGTCGGCGGCTGCGGTTGGAAACATGAGCAGTGGCGGCCCGGCGTGGCCATAGGCGACGAGGGGCATTTCCATGTTCAGGTTTGGGCTATACCAAGCAGTTGTGCGGCGTTCCATTTCGGACCTTTCGTTAGGGGGTTAGGGCTGGAGATATTCTCGCAGATTTTGGCGTAGCGCAAGTTTGGGCGCTATGTGGTACCCCACTACCAACAAGTCAGGAAGAAGGCCCCCGCTCTAATCCATCGCTGCGTGGATCCGCTGCAACACACTAATACCCCAATACGCGCTATGTCTGGGCCTGCGGTTGATTTTGGCGAAAGCCATTTGGTATAAGAACTGCGCCACCAAATACTCCGCAGTAGCTCAATGGCAGAGCATTCGGCTGTTAACCGAAGGGTTGTAGGTTCGAGTCCTACCTGCGGAGCCACTTTTTGAGTTTCGTATCCGCTTTCAAGTCCGCATTCGATGATAGTAGCGAGACGGTACCATAGCGGTCTTCCGCTTGTAATCATTAGATCTGCGTTGTCTATTATCCGAAAAGTTCAGTTTCGAACTGCCAAACCTTTCCGCTCGTGAAAGTGGCGCACGTTAAAATCGAAGTACTGCTCCTTGTACAGGCGCAGCCCCTCCTTTACTGTTTTCAATGGCACCCGCTTCGGTGACGGAAGGCCGCGCCACTGATCGAATAATCCTTCATAACCTTCATGTTCAAAGCGTGTCTTCCAACGCTGCATCTGACGGCAACTAATGCCGAGGATCTCCGCGGCCTGAAACCAGGTGATCCGCTTGGCCATCGCCCGCAACATGGTGTTCTGTAGTTTCATCGCCCGCTGCGCTGCGGCTGCGCTCATCAGCTTCATGACCGCATCGTGTCATGCTGCTGACTAGCTTGCCGCTCAGACCATATTTCATTTGCTAATTTCACCGGACACATCATGTGCTAACGACACAGTATGTGCGGAAGGTATTGACTTAGCCGCCGGTGCGGCGTATAAGTCGCGCAGGCGCCAGCCTACCTCCTGACTCTTCGACCGTGCTCAAAACGGAACACGAAAAGGATTACTCATGAGTACACTAAACCTCTCGAAATTCAAACTACTCTTGATTGGATGTATTTGCCTTGGACTTGTTTTTGGAATCGTCGTCTGGGCAGCAGGCAAAAAGACGTCCACGTCGGAGGCCTTAAAAATTCGGGTTCTGACTCAAACAAAAAACGTCTCCATCACAGAATTACTACCAAGGAAAGAGGGTTCGCTTACGCTGAAGATAACGAACGAATCCCAACAGAGTGTTTTAGCCTACACGTTATCGCTTGGCAGGAGTAACGAGATTACCTCATTCTCATTTTCCTTAGCTCCCGGAGATTCACGGAATGAGCAGATAACAGTAAGTAACCTGGAGGAAATACCAGGCGATAAATCTGCGCGTGAGGTGACATTGGCCGCGGTCTATTTAGCAGACGGAACTACTGACGGCAACCCCAAATATACTTTGCGATTACAGAATCGAATGCTTGGCATGCTCGAACAAGCCGACCGTTCGCTGTCGGCACTGTATGCGAGTACTAATTCGACTGAGTCAGACTCTGGTCGGCTGATACAGAACCTCACTGATGCCTTAAGTAAGTCAGACGAGATAATCGACAGCTCCTACGTACCGTCTGAGCGCTTAGCTGGAAGAGCTCTCATTAAAGAGAAGGTCACAAGGGATCTCAACGAACTCAACAACAAAAAAGGCGCATCCATTCAAAAGGTTAAAGACCAAATCAAGACCTTCACCCGCGACATAGAGGAAACTTCGGGCAGCCGTCATATACGAAAGGAAAAAGGTGAGCAAAAATGAACCGCCTCAAACTCGCTTTAGTTCCCCTCGTGTTTCCTCTCGCCTTTTTCGCGTCTACATCAATTGCTTACGCAGCATGCACTTACACACTTAATAACTTTCTGCTTTGGGATTCATGGTGTCAGACTGACCTCACAATCGTAAAGAGGGAAAGAAATGCTATTACGTTTCACCCGTCCGGATCGACGAGGACTGTGGACACAGAAGGATTTGGTGGCTGTAACGCACAACTTCAAACTTGTTACCCCGAATTCTTTTCAGTACCTCCTTATACGGACCATTGGGAACAAACCATCGTAGATAGGCGAGTTGGAATTCCGCCACCAAATGGCTGTTCCGATGTTCCAGGCGGTTCGAGGACATACTCTGCTTATTGCGCTCCTCCGGGCGGAGGTGATGGTGATGATGGCTGCCTTGATCTGGAGTTTGACGGTGGCGGTTCAAACATCTGTGAATGTGATCCTGACTCGCCAGACTGTGTCTCGCCAATACTGATTGACGTGGCGGGTAACGGGTTCCAACTCTCCAGTGCGGCTGCTGGCGTTGATTTCGATATCAGAGTCATTGGCGCCGCACAAACAATTTCCTGGACAATGCCATCTTCTGACGACGCGTGGTTGGCGTTGGATCGAAACGGAAACGGCGCTATTGACGACGGCGCTGAATTGTTTGGCAATTTCACACCTCAACCTAATCCTCCTATGGACCAGGAACGAAACGGATTTTTAGCCCTGGCTGAATACGATAAGCCAAGCAACGGAGGTAACGGTGACGGGCTAATCACACCGAGCGATAGCATTTTCGCGTCGTCTGCGTTTGTGGCAAGACCGAAATCACAACGGCATATCGGAAGGAGCAGAGCTATTCACCTTGCAGAGCGTTGGCCTTAAGACGATTGAACTTGATTACAAAGAGGCCAAGAAGAAGGATGAGCACGGAAACTACTTCCGCTATAGAGCTAAGGTGAAGGATGAACAAGAAGCGCACGTAAGTCGATGGGCGTGGGATGTATTTTTACTTACGCGCTAAAAAGAGCGATGGCACTAGACGTATTCATGAGTCAATGAAGAATTGGGGTCTGCCCCAAGAAGCGTTTTCCGAAAAAGAGACAGGCAATCCGTTTGTTCTCGTCACGCTACGAACAACGCCGCGCGCAAATGCCATTATCGCGATTTGCCAGTCTATGCTGAACAAGAAAAGAATCTCGCTGCTCCGAACCACTGAAGACACTAAACACAAGTAATGATGACAAAAGCTGCACAAGGAGCAATTCACTCCAAGGGTGAAGATCAACGAAAGCAGCGCGTTTCTCGGAACGGCTGGAGGAGACCGAGCACTTCTGTTGTTGCAGTCAACAAAAAGTTGATTGCGGTAGGACTGCCAGTTGCTCGACAGCCCCCGCACAGATCCCGGCGTGCGGTTTTCCCGCACCGGGCTCTTCGTGAATACTCGCTTCCGCAGCAAGATTAGAGTGATTGCTTGGTCTGTGGCACGATGCGT
>DASYFE010000076.1:0-2612 GCA_036498585.1 Pyrinomonadaceae bacterium
CGTCATGGTCGCCTGACGGCCGCGAGATCGTTTGCAGCACCGCCGGTCATGACGAAGCACCGACGACAAGGAACACAGTGCCGAGTGCGTTGTGGATCGCAAATGTCGAAACAGGCGACAAGCGTTTCCTTTGTGAACACGACGCGATGCAGCCGTCGTGGTCGCCGAACGGAGATCGCATTGCGTTCTGGTTCATGCCTCCGAGTGCGGGCAGAAGCGATATCGCGACGATTTCGCGGAGCGGCGGTGAGATTGAGGTTATTACGAAAGATGCTTCAACCAATTGGAACCCTGTTTGGTCGCCTGACGGTAAGTTTCTTTACTTCGCCAGCGATCGCAGCGGCAACATGAGCTTTTGGCGAGTTGCGATTGATGAGAAGAGTGGGAAAGTGCAGGGCGACGCCGAAGCTGTTTCCACTCCTGCGAATTTCAATCGGCACCTGAGCTTTTCTGCGAATGGCCGGCGAATGATCTACGTCCAAACCGATCAGCAGTCAAACATTCAGGGCCTTAACTTTAATGCGAATACGGAGAAGGTTGCCGGTGAGCCCTTCTGGATCACGCGTGGCGACCGACACATCGTGCGTCCCGAGCTCTCGCCAGACGCCACGCGGTTCGTGATGCGCGTATCACGTCGTACACAGGACGACATCGTTGTCGTCAGCCGTGACGGCACGCAGTGGCGCGATCTTACTAATGATAAGTCTTTCGATCGCTATCCGCGGTGGTCACCTGACGGGAAGAAAATTGCGCTCACATCCGATCGTTCCGGCCGTTACGAGATCTGGATGCTTGATGCTGATGCGACGAATCTCCGTCAACTCACGTTCGACACACCTGGCGATACTTCGTTTCCGATCTGGTCTCCGGATGGCGCGCAGATTCTCTTCCGCAGCAACTTCGTGAACACGATTTTGGATGTGAATAAAACGTGGGCCGAGCAGGAGCTGCGAACGCTGCCGATGCCGGCTGATAACCAACGCTTTGTCGCGTGGGATTGGTCGCCCGACGGAAAGTGGCTGATTGGCAATCTGAGTGGTCCACCCGCGGTTGTTGCGACTTATTCGTTTGATACGAAGCAGTATGAAAAGCTGGCCGAGTTTGGGGCCAGTGCGATGTGGCTGCCGGACAGCACGCGTTTCGTCTTCATTTTCGATAAAAAGATTTACCTCGGGGACATTAAGACAAAGCGCGTACGCGAAATCTTCTCGTCCGGTGAAAACGAGATCCGCAGCGTCGATATCTCCTCCGACGGCAAGCTCCTCTACTACTCAGTCTACTCCTCCGAAAGCGACATCTGGCTGTTGGATCTGGAGTGAAAGCCCGCGAAGCGGGCGCAAGCATAAAGCCTGGGGCGCCAGCCCCAGGATTAAGATCAATAAAGCATTGGAGCCCGCGAAGCGGGCGACAGCCCATACGTCGACGCGCTGTCGCCCGCTTCGCGGGCTGAGAACAAGGCCCTTAGCGCTTCGCGGCTTCACCAAAACGTCACAACTGCGAAAGAAATGTCAAAAAGCGAAAAGACCCCGACACCGAATTTTGTTAATGCTCAGTGTGTTGGAAATTGAGAGGAGAGGTGGAGAACATGCATAACAAACGGGTGTTGACAGTAATCCATGTATTGATTCTAGTAGCGAGTTTCGCAGTCGTCGCGCGAGCGCAGGATACGCCATACCGGCTCAACGATAAGGAAGTCAAAAAACTGATGGCGCAGCTCAAGAAAGACACGGGCAGGTTTCGCAAGAGCTTCGACTCCTCGCTCGACCGAAGCCGCCTTAACGGTTCAAACCGTGAAGACGACATCAATCACTTCCTCAAGAAGTACGAGGACGCCACGGAACGATTGTATAGCCGGTTTAAAGACAACAAGTCCGTAGGCGCCGATGTGGAAACCGTGTTAGACGGCGCCGCTGATATAGATCGCTTCATGACGCGACGTCTTGCAAGTGAAAAAGCTGAACGCGACTGGGCTGAGGTTCGTCAGGATCTGCGCCGGTTAGCTGAAGCTTACAATGTCAGTTGGCGTTGGTGGTCCTGATCGAGCAATATTTAGCCGCGGATCCGCGTGAATCCGCGGCTAAATTTCTGACAAAGGACAAGACCCCATGATGAGACTGCGCACCCTGCCCGTAATCTTTGTATTGTTGCTTGCTTGTTCCTCCACCGCATATTCGCAATCGCTCACCGAAGAGTTTTCCTTCCAGATCAAAGACTTCAAGATGGACCATCAAACCCAGACCAACAACCTCAACATTTCCATCTCCTACCGCTACATCGCTAACATTCAGAAGCCTGACTATCCAGACTTTCGCTGGCTCGCGAAAGACGTTGAGACATTGCTGAGCAACTATCCAAACAAAGACGACTACTGGGAAATCGTCAACAAGCAGATCACGTCGATGTTGCTGAACAAGTATCGAGGACTCACCAGCGTCACCTGCGAAATCAAAGTGGATCCATCGAGTCTTATTCCATATACGCGCACAAGTCGTGTAACTCGCAATCGCAAACGCACGTAAAAGAGCATTGGCTGAGGCGAGTAGATCGAGTAATATCAGCGCCTCCCCAGGCTGCGTTGCTGAAATTAGATAATCCACTTTTACGTGCGTTTG
>DASYFE010000077.1:0-16836 GCA_036498585.1 Pyrinomonadaceae bacterium
GAAGACGATCATCGGATTGATCCTTGCTGCGCCACGCGTGGGAGCACCATTGTTGGACATCGAATACCCAGCGGTTTGAGACAGGATTTCAGGATGAACAGAATTATCATGATTATCCTGAAAATCCTGTAATCATGTCTAAGTTTGACCACAAACAATCAACCACCTAAACTCATCGAAGTGTTCACCGAAGACCCATCGCAGCAGCAGATAACGGCGCTCCCTGAAGAACACGCTGAGCCACCTGAGCCGCGGCCGAGCGTAGCAGTTCAACCTACGAAGGAGGAGACGTGGGCCTCGGCGTGGCGCGACGTTGGCGCCAGCTTCGGTGTGTGGATCGCAAGCGTCGTGTTGCTCCTGATCGTGCCGCTGATCTACTCGCTTCCATATCTCGTTTATCGCATAGCCAAATACGGTCCACCGACACCGGAAGCGCTCGCCACAGACAAGCAGCTCATCTTTTATTCTGTAATCGGAATCATTCCCACGCACATGCTCACGTTTGTGATTGTGTGGCTATTGATCACGTATGGAGGCCGCCGCCCGTTCTGGAAGAATATCGATTTCGAGTGGCCCAGGAATGCCAGTCCGCTGGTTGTGACCCTCGTGAGTGTGCTCGTGGCGACCCTGCTCTTCCTGCTAGCCATCGGCGTCACCTCTCTTTACGGAGAACGCAAGACAGATCTCGATATTCTGATCGAGAGCTCGATCTACACACGTATTGCGACAGCATTTGTGGCCGTCGCCACCGCGCCTCTCGTTGAAGAGCTGGTTTACCGTGGCCTGCTCTATCGCACACTCGAAAAAGCAGCGGGAATGGGTGTCGCAATCGCCGTTGTGTCGCTGCTGTTCGCGGGCGTGCACGTTTTTCAGTACCGCAACAATCTCGCTGTTATCATTGTCATCACTCTGCTGAGCATCACGTTGACGGTTGCGCGAGCCGTTACGGGTAAAGTCCTTCCTGCGTTCATCATTCACCTCGTTTTCAACGGCATACAATCGGTCCTCATCGTGCTGGGTGGTTTCGTAAACAAAGATATCTTCAAATGAGCGCGTACGACGTCGTCGTAGTGGGTGGCGGGATTGGTGGTCTGACCGTCGCGGCGTTGTTGTCTGCGCGTGGGTTGAATACGTGTTTGCTCGAGAGACAATCGCAAGTCGGAGGTTGCATCGCGCGCGTTGAGTTTTCCGGTTATGACTTTGAGCCGGGAATGGGGCTTTATACTTCGTTCGGCGCCGGCGAAGTTTACGATCAACTCTTTTCTGAACTACCGGTCGCCGCTCCTGAAGTGTCCCCAGTGACGTCGCCTTACATTCTGCGCCGCGTAGATGGAAGTGATGTCACGCTAGGAACTCACGAGCTTTATTCGATTGCCGGAGGTCCTGCGACGCTTGCTGAGCGTTTGGCGGAGTCGATCAAGCAGAGCGGCGGTAATGTACGTTTGAATTCGCCGGTGCTGCGGCTTGCGTATGATGAGGCAGGACGTGCAATAGGAATCGATCTGCTGAGTGGTGAACGGGTTTTTGCGAGCAAAGCAATCGTCAGCAATCTCACGATCTGGGACACGTACGGCAAACTCATCGGACTGAACCGCACGCCTGCTGAGATCAAGAAGCGCTTGAGCACCGTTCATGGCGCGGGCGTCTACGTTGTGTACGCGGCGATCGAGGAGTCAGCGGTGGCGCGACTGCCGGGCGAGCGAATGCGTGTGGAAGACGATGAAGGTAAGTTCACACTCGCGATCTCGTCGAGTGGAGTAGCGCCGCCCGGGAAACGCGGGGTAACCTTCACGACGCGCACAGAAATCGACTCCTGGTTCGCTTACCAGTCGAGTGAGGAAGACTACGAGCAATGGGATCAGGACGCCCTCGAGCGTTTCTGGAACCGCTTGCACGCCGCGCTGCCCGAGCTTGGCAGTGACATCGAAGTGATCGAGACTGCCAACCCGCGCACCTACTACGATTCGACACGCCGCAAGCTTGGGATGGTGCTGGGTATTGAAGAGCCGCTTTTTTTGGGTCATCAAACCTCGATCCCGAATCTGTTTGTGGTGGGAGATACGGTTAGTTCCGGGGCCAAAGTCGATGCCGTGGTGCAGTCGGGCCTTCTCATTGCAAGTGGCATTGTGACTTGACAGAGAACGTATGCTAGGGCTTACCAGATAATCCAAATCGTACTTAGGAGAAGACGATGATGAAATGGTCGCGCGTGTGCTTTGGATTAGCGCTTGCTCTGTTGTGTGTTAGCAACACAGAAATACTGGCCCAAAACGCCGACAGCTCGAAGGCCGGCGACGACAAGTTGATTTATGCCGACTTCCAAAAGGTCGAGAACGGCCGCCTGGTCAGTTCACGTGGTGGCCGCACTCAGCTAAATCGCTGGGCACAAAACATGGGCGCTGCGCCGAAAATGGTGGGCCTCGAAAATGCTGACCCTCCAGGCCCGGCTCCGACACGAGTAACTGATCAGGATACCGCGGCGGCATTTCAGTACGAGATGCATATGCCCAACGAGTGGGCTGGTGTGAGTTTGGAAGTCTTTGGTCAGCCTGAGAAGGACGGCAAGCCGGTCGCAGACGATATCAGCGGATACAAGTACATCACCGTGCGGATCTTCGGCAAAGGGCCACAGTCAGTTCGAGTTGAACTAATATCCCGAGGTCAGGGACTTAATCTCGAATCCGGTTATCCGCAAATGACGTTTCGCCTCTCTCCGGGATTCAACACCTACAAGTTCAAGCTAGACGGATTTCGCCAGCCAGAATGGGCCACACACGTCGATTTCAAGCGCGATATATTGATGAAGCTAACTTCTGTGACTATCGGAGTGTTCTGCGACAAATGCCAAATGGAGTCAGGCACGCTGGTGGTTGATAACCTTGCGTTCGAAAAGTAAAGCTTCCCAGATCAGATTGTCTGGTGTATATAGTCAACAGACAATATGTTCGTAACGGTTGATGAACGAGACGCGCGGCCGCTCTACCAGCAACTGGTTGACGAGATTAAGACGCTGATTGCGCGGGGCGAGCTGGAGGAAGGAACGCTTTTGCCGCCGGTGAGGCAGGTGGCGTCGGACCTCGGCGTGAACCTCAATACAGTCGCTTTCGCCTATCGCCGCTTGCAAAAAGAGGGGCTGATTCGGGTCAAACATGGCTCAGGGGCTGTTGTCATATCCCAAAAGCTCAAAGACAAGCCTGACGACCGCCTGCGCGCTCAATTACGTACCGCCCTGACCCAACTCATCCTCGCCGGCCTCAAACACACCGAGATCAAAGCCCTCATCAACGAAGAGCTCGAAGAATTACAAAAGAATTAATTCGGGCGCGATGGCTCGAGGTTCTTGCGGGACATGCGAACGCCTGTATCCGGATCGATCATGCGTTCGCGGCGACCGGCCGGGTCTCCCAAAGAGCCGGACGGATTGGTCGTCGGTGTAGTAACGGGACGCGTCGGGTGCGTGTAGCCGCCCGAAGAAGTTCCGCTCGAGGGTGTGCCATTGGAACCGTTCGGATAATTGTTTGCAGGTTGTTGCGGCCAGTTAGCTCTCGGGTAACCAAACGGACTGTAAAATGACGTTGAGTAAGAATTGCCGTAGGGCGAGCCCCAGCCATAATAGAACGGCAGGAACGTGTAGCAGCCGGCACTCCTGTTGTAGAACCACAATCCGGCAGAGCGCGAGAACGGATCCCAGTCTCGAAAAGTCGCAAAGGCTGATGTCATCATCCCATTGCTGATACGTCGATTGGCTTTCGCGAGCGTCTCAGCGCGCTGCTTACTCCAGTTTTCGACGTCTTCCTGAACCTTCTTTTCTTCCTTCGTCAGTTTTGCGACCGAGACGTTCGTGGCGCTGAAAACGACCTTGTTTCCGCCTTTAACCTTCGTGTGCGAATCGTCGTTGAGGATCACCCGGCCTTTCCGGACGATCAGCTCGGTGGCGTCATTTGGAACCACATTCAACCTGTAGAGCCCTTGTCGCACAATCGCGAGTTTCGCGTGGGGAGTACTGATGTTGATATTGAGCTCGAGCCCGTCCGCACCGGTAGCTTCCACGATCGCGGTGCCGCGCAGCAGGCGAACTTCCAGGTTCGCAAGCGTATTGTTAAGGAGCTCTACTTCAGAATCGCCGCCCACGCGCAGGTAAGATCCCGGATTCAGGAGGATCTCGACGCGGCCATCGTTCGCCGTCCGCACGCGATCGCCGGAATCCAAATCGTCGGTGATCGAGAGCTGTTGCCACTCAGACTCACCTTTCGCGTGGACGTCTGCCTGGCCGGTGATGGCGTTAATCCCGCCCGCCTTGGCGGAAATCACGAATTTTTCGCGATTTTGAGCAAAGTTGAGGACCGAACAGCACAGGATGAAGGCCACTAAAAGAGTGAACGACGTCAGGAGGCTGGAAGCTTTTCTCATCGAAATACCCTCCGAATTCGCGATAAAGATTGTGGGCGGGCGCTAAGCTCCCGAGCATTATAGTCTGGTCAGGAACATTTACAAGTTTTTAAGCCGCGGCTAAGAACGAGATTTTGCAAAGTAGCCGCGCTTGGTACGTGCAAATAAGTCCGTTCGCGTCGCCAGACGCACCTCGACCGATCGCCATTTACCATCGAGTGCTTTGTTCGTGGGACGATAGCCAATGCTATATACGGTGCTGAGATCGCGCACCACCTGTGCATACACCTGATCGAGATCACTCAAACGCGCAGCTTTATACATCGGTGTGCCGCAAGTATTCGCAATCAGGGCGAGCTGCTCGCGCGCCGTCGCGTAAGTGACAGGCGACATATCGTGGCGATTTCTGTTCTCGTTTTCCGTGTCGAGATAGATCGGAAACACTAAGGTTTCGGAATTCCTGATAGTTGCCAGCAACGCCTCAAACGGAATTTGCGAACCATCACCTTCAACGTTCGGAAGCGCGTTGTCGACGCCGTCAGTCATCACTACGATCGCGCTGCGGCGGAGTCCCGAGCCTTGCGGGATCAGATCGCGCAGTACCCAATCGAGCGAATCCCAGAAGCTCGTACCACCGTACGCTTCGTCTATCTCGTCAATCGTCTTCTTTAACTTCTTGCGATCCAAAGTGAATGAAGAATAGAGCGCCGGCCGGTTCGTGAACGTCACGAGCGCAATACGATCGACGTCGCGCGCCGCGTCGACAAAACGCTTCGCGGAGCTGCGAATCATCTTCAGTTTTTTCGAATTCGAACCCGAGAGGTCCAGGAGCAGAACGAGATCGAACGGCGTATCCGCTGCGGCAAAGAACGAGATCTCCTGCGGCACTCCGTCTTCCTTAACGACGAAGTCCTTCTGATCGAGCAGCGGCGGCGGCGTGTTCGGCGGAAATCCCAGCACGCTGACTTTCAGATCCACGAGGTCTGAATCAATGCGAACGGTCTCAACTGATTCGGGCGGATCCTGAGCAACCACGACGGCGCATAAAACAAGAACCAGGAAAACAGTTGTGAACGCTCTAATTCGCATAGTACCCACGTTTGCCGCGCGCCACGGCGTTAGTGCGGCTAACACCGATCCGAATCGCTCGCCACTTTCCATCGCGCGCGCTGTTTGCAGGACGATACGCCAAACTATACATCGTTCCAAGATCCGCGACGACCTGCTCGTAAGCGCCCGCCAGATCAGTCAATTTCTCCACTTCGTAAAAGACGCCACCGCCCGCGTCAGCCATCTCCTTCAGGCGATCGTGACCGGCGTCGAACGCTTCCGGCTGCGTATCCTCGGGGCTCATCGCCTGGTACTCAGTGTTCAGCCACAATGTGTATAAGACACCGTCAAATTCCTGAATGTTTCGAAGCGTTTCCTGATAGCTCTTGCGCGAGCCTTGCTGACCGCTAACACCGGGAATTGTTCCATCGAGGCCGTCGCTCATCAGTACGATGGCGCTCCTACGCGATTTCTTCGACTCCTTCAACAACTCATCCATCGCGAAGTTGGTTGCGTCGTAGAGCTTCGTGTCGCCGCGCGCGGTATCGATTGTCTCGATTCGCTGGCGCAGCAGCTCGCGATCGGCAGTCAGCTCCGAGATGACCTTCGCTTCGCCGGCAAACGTGATCACGCCGATGCGATCCGCAGGTCGTGCTGCGTCGACAAAACGAATAGCGGCGGCGCGGATCAGCTTGACGACGTCTTTCGTCGACCCGGACAAGTCGATCAAGAGCATGAGATCGAAAGGAGCTGACGACGATTCAAACTGAACAATTCGTTGCTCCTGGCCGTCCTCGAACAGTTTGAACTCGGATTGGGCCAGGCCGAGCAGTCCACGATTGGTGCTTCGATCGATCACACTGATGTTGAGCGTCACGAGCTGCGAATCAACGCGTATGACGTCGCCTTCGGTGATTTCGTCGCTGGAGACTGGCTCAGCAGGCGTACCGGCGGCGCGCTTGGGACCGTTAGCGCCGAGGAGCTCAGGCTCTTTGGCTGTTTCAATCTCAGGTTGTGGTGGGGAACCGAGGACTATCGCGCCGGCTTGTGTTTGGATGTCGATCTTTGGTCCACCTTTTCCGACGCGTGTTTGGATGTCGCCGCGCGCAGATCGCGCAGTGATGTCGGCATTCTCAGGGACTTTGATCTTGAGATGAATCGGCACGACCGGATCCACAGGCCGTCTCACGACGGAGATCGTTATCAGCAAGCCGCGGTTATCGATGATGATCGGCGACCGCGTTAATCTCGTTGAGCCGTCGCCGCCGATAACGGCAGAGACCGCGACGTGGCTGTTACTCCACACTTCCGCCGTCACATCGCCGAAATCGTTGCGAACTTTTAGCTGGCCGCCGGCAGGCAAATCGATGCGGATTTCGTCATCCGCGTAGGCTGTCGTTGGGGAGAAGGCCGCTAGAAATATAAGGCCCAGCAAGGCCTTTTGAACCTTCAAAAACACCGGGTGATGATAGCATTTCATCCACAGATTACACAGATGACCTTCTGCGTAATCTGTGTAATCTGCGGATAACTATGGCTCAATCAGGTCGAGCATCGAGGTTTCGTCACGCGCGGGCTCAGCTGGCTTTTCGGGTGGCGGCGCACCCGCCAGATCCGAAATCTTCAGCAGCAGATTGTTTTGATTCGTGGCGTACGGCAACGCACTCTCGATCGAGACCACACCGTCACGAATCATATTCTCGATCACGGTATCAAAGGTCTGCATTCCGTCCTGATCGCCCTGTTCCATCGCGTCGATCAGCGACTTCCCTTCCGACTCACCTTTCTCGATGTATTCGCGCGTGCGCATCGTCGCCTTCAAGATCTCAATCGCGGCCACTCTGCCCTTCCCGTCAGAAAGCGGAATCAAACGCTGCGACACGATAAACCGGAACGACTGCGCCACACGCGTCCGGATCGCCTTCTCCTCATTCTTGGGAAACACGCCAATGATTCGATCGACAGTCTTCGACGCATCGATCGTATGCAACGTCGATAAAACGAGGTGACCAGTCTCAGCCGCTTCGAGCGCCACTTCGATCGTCTCGCGGTCGCGCATCTCGCCGACGAGTATCACTTTCGGCGCCTGCCGCAACGCCGCACGCAACGCGATCGAGAAGCTCGGCGTGTCAGAGTGAAGCTCGCGCTGGTGAATGGTCGAGTTTTTATGCGTGTGCAGAAACTCGATCGGATCTTCAATCGTGACGATATGGTAGTAGTGCGTCTCGTTGATGAGATCGATGATCGCGGCGAGGGTCGAGCTCTTGCCGCTTCCGGTTGGCCCAGTGACGAGCACGATGCCGTTTTTGATATCTACTATCTCTTTCAGTACATCAGGCAGGTTGAAATCGTCGAACCGCGGCGGCCGCATCGGAATCACGCGCATGATGATCGCGTGCGTGCCGCGTTGCTTGAAGATATTCACGCGAAAACGCGCCTCGCCGGGAGCGCTGAACGACAAGTCCGCAGAGCCACTCTTTTCAAGGCTGTCGGCTGCCGACTGTTGATTTCCGATGATCAGTTTCGCAATGCCTGCGGTGTGGGCCGGCGTCAACTTATCGAGACCGTGAACGCGAACAGGCACGAGTTTGCCTGCTAATTCGACTTGCGGCGGCCGTCCCGGGCTGAAGATCAGATCGCTGACTTTGTCTGAAGCGCGCAGCATTTCACGCAGGATAGCGATGAAATTCAAAGCTGGCGGAGCCGGAGTTTGAGTGGTTGAGTTAGGTGGTTGTGGACTACTCATTTTGGAACTTTATGTGTAGCTGTCGCGTCAAAGAACACGACAACTTTCGCTAATGAATATTTGTTGATGAAGAACAAACTACTTACTACTTACGTACATCCAAGAGTTCGTTCTAGAAGAGCACGTTAGACGAAAAGATGGACCGTGCTCCCGAAATTGAAAAGAAAGGCGCTGGAAAGATGGCAACCTACAGAGATCCTGTGCGATGCTTTGCACCACTTGAAGTGATCGAGCGCCTGCTGGAAATTCGTGTTGAAGCGGGTTATTCGCCTGCCGTATATCTTCTTTCCCCCGATGATTTGGCAGACTATCTCGATGCATATGGCTTCGATGTGTATGCATTATCGGAGGCCGAAGCTGAGTTTCACTTTGGAGACTATCGTGCGCCACTCGCACCAGGCGGTGATCACGCCCACTGCTCGCTGACCGCACACTAGGCACTACCAGTTTACTATTATCCACAGATTACACGGATCAAAATCTGCGTAATCTGTGGATAAATCATTTTAGGGCTTTGATAACAAAAAACGTCACGTCGTCAGTCGCGCCCCGGTTTGCGGTCCACTCCAAAACCGCCATCTCCAAACTCGCAATCAGCTCACGCGCAGGCCGCTCGTAGTTGTCCTTAACTGCCTGCACGAGCCGGTCCCGTCCAAACTCCACGCCGTCAGGATCCGATGCTTCAGTCACACCATCCGTGTAAAGCACCATTATGTCGCCCGGCTCGAGCAACAAGTGATACTGGTGATACCGCGTCTCAGGAAACATCCCCAACGGCTGTTCGCCATATTCGATAAAGCTCGACTCACCTTTCGAATTGAGCAGCAAGGGCGGATTGTGACCGGCATTCGAATACGACAACGTTCGATTTGAAGCATCGAGGATCGCATGAAACGCCGTCACGAACTGGTTTCGCTCGATGGATTCCCACAGCAGGTAATTCACTTTCGCGAGCGACACGTTCGTCGCGTAACCGATGTGCGTCGCCGCCCGCAAACTCGATCGCAAAAAAGCCATCAGAATCGCCGCGGGCACGCCTTTGCCGGATACGTCAGCGATTACGATCCCGAGTTCATCGTCGTAGATTCGCACCCAGTCGTAGTAATCGCCTGAAACTTCTTCGGTCGGGAAGTTGTAGGCGCTGATGTCGTAACCGGGTAACTCCGGATCGTGCGCCGGCAACAGCTCGAGCTGGACCTGGCGCGCGACTTCCAACTGGCCCTGGAGTCGCTTCTTCTCGATCAACTGCTCGTGCAGCATCACCTTCTCGATGATGATCGCCACCTGCGACGCCAACAACATCAACACTTCGAGATCATCGTTTGAATAAGCATTGAGCTCGTCGCTTTCGAGATCGAAGACGCCGATGACTTCGTCGTTCGAGATGATCGGCGCAACCATCTCGGAGCGCGTGCGATCGCGCGCGTTGATGTAAACGGAATCGTTGCGGACGTCGTGAGAAATGATCGGCTGGCCGCTCACGGCCACACTGCCGATGAAGCCTTCGCCTAGTTTCAGGTGCAGATCGGAAAGCTCATCGATGTCGTAACCGCGCACGGCTTCGGATTTGAAAGTGCAGGGTTCTTCGCCTTCCGGGACGAGCTCCGGGTCGAGACACTGGAGCACAAAGATGCCAGCCGCGTCGTACGGGATCAGCGAATCGAGTGTGTCCATCACCAGGTTCAGCACTTCCTGTAGATCGAGTGAACGACTGATCTTCTTGGTGATGTCGAGCAGCAGGCGCAGTTTGTCGATGGTCGACAACCCCTGCGATGCACTTTCTTTCAAACGTTCCGTCATGGGATTCTACTTTGCGCGCTTGCGTGCAAGATCCTTGTGCTCGTGCCAGAGTCGCGTAACCTTCATTCGATATTCAACCAGCTCCGGGCTGACATGGAAGTGTAATCCAATCTCCGTCGAAGTCCTTCCCTGCAGCAGCATTCTCTTCAACGACGCGTAGGGCACTAAAGCCGCTGCGCCCACCGCGTAAGCCTCCTCCTCATCGGCCTTGCGGTAGTCGCGATTCATTACCTTACCACGATCGTCCCTCGTTACGATCGAGAGCCGGTTGGCCTGGTGGTCCAAAAACACGTGGCAAATCTCTTCCATCAACGTCGCGTTCGTACGCGAACGACCGTGAGTCGGGTTTAGTATCACGAGTTTCATGCCGTTCGGGAGCGTACACGCGCCACCGGACCAGCTTTCCGAAGCCGAACCGAGCAGGTGCTCACGCGCACTCTCGCTCAAGCCTTCCACCTGATCGAAACTGATCACGATCAGATTTGCAAAGCTTGCGAGCGCGAAAGGATTTAATGGCTGGTCAATGCGGGTGCGGGCGAAGTCGCGCAGGCCAAGAGCTTTCAACTCAAAATTCCGCCACTTTTCACCTGGAGGTAGATCGCCAAGCAGCACTCGAAGAGTATACCGGATTCAACGGAGGTCTAACGTCGCTTCTTCGTGTCGCTCCTGCTGAATTGAGTGTAAGCAACGCGAAACAGCTCGGAAAGCGCAGACGCAGTTTCGGGTGTGAGATTTTTGTCGGCGCGAAGATGAGCTTCGACGATCTCGGGCGTGGGTTCTTCCGGGTAATAGACCACGGCTTTAGATTCTTCGGCTTTGGGATCGCGACCACTCAGGATTCGCTCCATCGGAACATCGAGCCACGTGGTGAGTCGTGCGATGTTGTCTGCGTCAGGTTTGCCGGCGCCGTTTTCGATGCGTGAAAGGGTGGAGGCGGAGACGGATGTTTCGCTCGCGACGTCGCGGAGGCTGAGCCCGAGATCTTCGCGCCTGCGCTTAATGGCGCGCCCGAGCTCTTCAGTGTTGACTAGACCTTTGGCTGGACGGTTCTTGGATTTCATGGCGCCTAACGTAGCACAGCAGCGGTTTTAGACGCAAGACTTTGTTTTGTGGATGAAACAACAAGAACCGAACGTGGTAGCGCCGGGTCAACCTCCATCTTCACGACCCTTATCGAGGCTGACCCGGCGCTACCGCGCTCGGTTCTGTTACCGTCTGGCGGAGCCCATTGCGAGGTCACGGGCCTTGGGCAGAACGTCCACGGCTTTTGCCACCTGTGGATCGTTCGACATGATGAAAACTCTATCGCCAATCACACGACCGTAAGCGGCAGTCACCATATTGAACCGCAGCTCGAGCTCGACGAAGGCCCGATTGCGATCGACCATTGCCGCAGTCACTTTGTACGACGGATCGGCCGCCACAAAATCACGAAACGCTCTGAACATCGCATCTGTGACTTTGAACTCTTCCGGTTGCAGCTCGTGACGGAAATTGATCCCGGCGGCGATGCGGCTCGACTCAAAACCACGAACACGCCCATTCACCAGCTCCCGGGCAAAAGCAAACGCCGGACTCAAGATGCGGCGCTGAGTTAAGTTCACAGTGCGCGGACCGATAGATTCGTCCGGCGAGATGCCACCGCCGCTATAAACTGCGCGACCCGTGTCAGTCTTAGCTTCCGGCCCGACAGGCTTCGCCGGCTCTTTCGGCTCACGTCCGACGCCCGCGCCGTGCGTGTAGTAATCGTAGAACCCGCCATTCGAATAATCGCGCTGGATCAAACGACCTGACGGCGTATAGTACTTCGCCGAAGTCAGCGTCAAACCGGCGCCGTATTCGAGGGGAATGATGCTCTGCACGAGGCCTTTACCGAAGCTGGTCTGGCCCACGATCAACGCGCGGTCGTGGTCCTGCATCGCTCCCGCGACGATCTCGGAAGCCGATGCCGTGTTTTCGTTGATCAGGATTACGAGCGGCGTCGTGTCGGGCGCGTTGTTTCGTGACTCATAGGTGTTATCACGAAAACCGTTCCGACCCTTTTGCGTCAGTATCAACTGCCCGCTGCGCAGAAACACTTCCGCGACGTGAATCGCCTGGTCGAGGAACCCGCCCGGATTATTACGCAAGTCGAGCACGAGCGACGTCATGCCCTTCCCGTGCAGGTGATCGATCGCGTCGAGAAGCTCGTCTGTCGTCGTGTAGTTGAAACCACGCGTCATGTCGATATAGCCGACACCGGGCTTCAGCATATAATTGTCAGGTATCGACGGTTGTGGAACTGCGTCGCGGACGATATCGATCTTCTCCATCCGTTTGTCGGCGGCGCGTTCCAGTGTCAGTTTGACAATCGATCCACGTGGACCACGAATCTTGTCGCGAACTTCGAGCGACGACTTGCCCGTCATCTTCACACCATCGACTTCGACGATCTTGTCACCGTAGCGCAGTCCCGCCTTGCCTGCGGGAGAATTGTCGAACGTAGCAGTGATGTAGGTGTCGGCCTCATCGCCGCGAATGTAAGTCTGAATCGAGGCGCCGATTCCGAAATACTCGGAACGCTGATCGGTCTTCAGCTCGTCAAACTCTTCGCGGTCGTAATAATTGGAATGGGGGTCGAGTGAACGAAGCATGCCGATGATCGACGACTTGTACACTTCGTTGTAGTTGAGCTTCCTGCCGTCGATATACTGTTCCTGAACGAGCTTTAGCGCTTCGTCGAAATCCTTTTGGACACGAAGAGTCTCAGGAGTTGCTCCGCGCGAGGCGCGGCGGACACCGGGAGTTTGCGCAACGACGAAACTCGGAAGGACGAGGGAAACAACTAGTAGGACCAGCGCGACGTGAGACGAAATTCTTTTCACTGCGAACCTCGGATTTTTAAAGACTTGTAGCGGCGAAATTATCAATTAGCCGCACCTGCAATATAACGGATGCCGACTGGTCGAGCAAGGTTGTGCTCCCCGAGGTTGACCGTGTTTCCCGCGCTCCGTAGAATGAACCTACATCGACAAACTATCGTAAAGACGGACAGGTAGAATTCGGTACTTGGCAAAGGAGTCTATACCAAAATGAGCAGTCCGTATCACAAGGAAGAACCCCCGGCACCCGAGAGAATCGACGATCTAATGCTTCGTGACGATCCGGAAAGTGGGGAAGAACAGAGAACAGCTTCGTCAGTCCGCGACATTGCCTCGCGTATTCCGGAATCACTGAGCGCAATCGGACGCGATATCAGTAGGACCATCGAAAAGGCGATCTCCGCGAAGGATGATTACGTCGTCGCGGTGAAGATATCGCCCGAAGCGCAGGAGAAACTCGAGGCGCTGGTCCAGGCGGGTGTCTTCCGGAATCGTGCTGAAGCAGCGGGCTTCCTGATCGATGAGGGCATCAAGACCCAGTCAGCATTGTTTGAACGTGTCAGACAAAAGCTCGGCGAAATCGAACGACTGCGAGCTGAGCTGCGCGGCATGATCGCCGACAACAAGACTGTCTGAAGCTTCAATAAACGGGCGCTCGCCTTTCGCGCCTAACTTATCAACACCCCCCAAAGCAGTGCTTTACCCTTCCTCGCGGACGGTAAAGCACGCCTTTATTTCTAGTGGGAAAATTTTTGTGGCAGATAGATTTCACTTACCATCAACCCCAATCGAAGAATTCAAACTGTCTAACGGCCTGCGTGTTGTCCTGAGTCCGGATCGCGCCATCCCTGTTGTCTCGATCGCCGTCTACTACGACGTCGGCTCGCGCAACGAGAAAGAAGGACGCACCGGTTTCGCTCACCTGTTCGAGCACATGATGTTTCAGGGCTCGGAGAACGTTCCCAAAGCCGCGCACTTCCAGTACATCTTCAACGCCGGCGGCACGATGAACGGCACCACTTCCACCGAGCGCACAAACTACTTCGAGACTCTGCCGTCAAACTACCTGCCACTCGCTTTCTGGCTCGAGAGCGATCGCATGCGCTCGCTGAAAGTCACGCAGGAAAACCTCGACAATCAACGGAACGCAGTGCAGGAAGAGAAGCGTCTACGCTACGACAATCAGCCGTACGTCACGGCGTTCCTGCGCATGAACGAGCTGATCTTCAAGAACCCGGCGAACGCACACTCAACGATCGGATCGATGGAAGATCACGACGCGGCCACCATCGACGACGTGAAAGAGTTTTTCCGTATTTACTACGCGCCGAACAATGCCGTGCTCACAGTGGTCGGCGACTTTGATAACGATGAAGCACGCGCGCTCGCTGAAAAGTATTTCGGAGATATTCCGGCGCAACCAGTGCCGCCGCCGGTCGATGTTTCGGAGCCGGAAGCAGTCGCGATTCCCGAAGAGACGTTTCACGATCCGTTAGCGCCGGCGCCCGCTTTTGTTCTCGGCTGGAAGATACCGGTAAGACGCACACCGGTTTTCTATGCACTTTCACTCGCAGGTACATTGCTTTTCGAAGGTGACAGCTCTCGCCTTTATCAGAAACTCGTGAAAGGCGACGAATCAGTCGTCTCTATTGAAGGAGGCGTCGACGAGCGTCGTGGACCATCCGCGCTGTATATCTTTGCGCTGCCAAAACCGGGTCAGGAAGTCAGCACGATTCGCGAACAGATCTTCGACGAGATCAAACGAATCGCGACCGAGGGGCCAACTGAAGCAGAGATGGAGAAACTGCTGAACTCGCTCTGCAACGACGCTGTTCGTGGACGGCAGTCGACGATGTATCGCGCGCAGCGTCTCGCGGAGTTTGCGTTGTACGATTCAGATCCGCATCTCGTCGATTCCGAGTTGGACCAGTATCTCGCCGTCACGGCTGACGACATCAAAAATGCCGTTGCGCGTTATGTAGACGTCAACAACTGCGTCGTGCTCGACATCATTCCTGCTCCTGCTGCTGAAGATGTAGCGGCATCAGCTTCGCCACAGACATCAGGCGATCCCCATCAACCTGCTGCGCCGCCACCGCTTGTTCCCGATCAGCCCGCGGCAGAGCCTGAATCGCCGGTGCATGCCGACGTGGTTCATACATCGCCCTCAGAGCAACCAAAAGACCCAGCGGACGTTCCGCCGCAAACCAAGCCGGGGACGGGCCCGCTGCATCCATAACATGAGTCAAACAGATATTTTTCGTAAGGTGGCGCCTGCGCCGCTACCACCAAGACCGATCTCCATTCCGACGCCGAGAGAAACAACTCTGCGTAACGGGCTCTCACTCGTCGTTGTTGAAGACAGTCGATTGCCCCTCGTCAGCTACCGCCTCGCGTTTCCCGTGGGGGGCGCATTTGATCCACCGGGACTTCCGGGACTGACCGATCTGCTCGCAGGTCTGTTGCCTGAAGGAACTCAATCGAGAACGAGTAAAGAGATCGCTGAAGAGGTCGCACGCATGGGCGCGAGTTTGTCAGCCGGCGCCACTTCGGATTACACGCTCGTGGGCGCGTCAGCGCTTTCTAATTTCAACGAAGCGATACTCGAGTTGATGGCGGAAGTGATCCTCGAGCCTTCGTTTCCTGAAAACGAGGTGGAGCTCGCGAAGCAGAATACTAAAGAGAGTTTGCGACAGCAGCGCGCGCAGCCGTCGTTTCTCGCGAGTGAGATGGTTTCGCGTGTGATGTATGGCGAGCATCCCTACTCGATCGTCGCGCCCACACCGGAGTCGATCGATCGTTGTACACGCGATGACTTCGTGAAGTTTCATCGTAGCAAGCTCGTGCCGAATAACGCTTTTTTCATCGTCGCCGGCGACGTTCGTTACGACGATGTCGTGCGTCGGATTGAGTCGCTGTTTTCGACGTGGGAGAGCGGCGAGAAGGTGGTCGCGAATTTTCCAGCGCCGCCGGTTCGGACGAAGAGAACGGCTTATCTCGTGGATCGACCAGGCTCGGCTCAGTCAAACATCGTGATTGCGAACAGCGGCATCATCAGAACCAGTCCTGACTATTTTCCGATGATGCTGATGCACACGGTGCTCGGCGCCACTGCGTCGTCGCGGCTGTTTATGAACCTGCGTGAAGACAAGGGCTACACGTATGGCGCGTATACGAATCTTGACGCGCGGCGTACGGCCGGCACTTTTCGGGCGACCGCCGAAGTGCGAACGCCAGTCACGGGTGATTCGTTGAAAGAATTCTTCTACGAGCTCGAGCGAATTGGTAATGAGCCGGTGTCGGACAAGGAAATTGGCGACGCAAAGTCGTATCTCACGGGCGTGTTTCCGATTCGACTCGAGACACAGGAAGGACTTGCAGATCAGTTAGTGCAAATCAAGATGTTGAACCTGCCGAGCGACTATCTTCAGACTTACCGCGATCGCATTCAGGCAGTGACGGTGCAGGATATTCAGCGCGTTGCAGAGAAGTACATAAAACCGGATGAAGCGGCGTTGATCGTCGTTGGCGATGGCGCGTTTGTGATGGAGCAGATGAAGCCGTACGCCCCGGATATTGAGGTCTACAACACGGCCGGAAAGCGAAAATCCACTGAAGCGTCAGGACCGGCCGATCCGGTGGGTACTTGGTCGATTGAGATCGAAACGCCGCTCGGGCAAAGCATTCCAGCAGCGTTGACGATCGAGCGCGCCGGCTCCGCGTACACGGGTATGTTCCATTCTGAAATGGGCGACGCAGGGCTCGGATCGATCGAAGTGAACAATAACTCGTTCACGTCGAAGACTTCTTTGGAGATGGACGGGCACGCTGTTGAAACGGAGCTATTTGCGCGTTTTGACGGCGAGCAGGTCGAAGGAACGCTGAAGCTGCAAAACTCTCAGGAGCTCCCCTTCACCGGCAGCAAAGACTGAAAGCCATTCAAGAATAACTGTAGGGGCGGCCCTCCGTGGCCGCCCGTTTCGTTACAAC
>DASYFE010000078.1:0-2445 GCA_036498585.1 Pyrinomonadaceae bacterium
CAGTGACAACACCATCAAGATCTGGGACGTCGCCACGCAAAAAGAGTTGCGCACGTTCACGGGTCACACTTCAGGAATAGAGTCGATCGATTTTAGTCCTGACGGCCGGCTGCTTGCTTCAGCGAGCGACGATGGCAGCACGTTTCTCTGGGACACAAAAACCGGCGAGCACCTGCTGACATTGATCTCGCTCGATGATGGAGGAGAGTGGATGGTCGTCACGCCGCAAGGATTGTTTGACGGCACACCCGTTTCCTGGAACCAGATCCTCTGGCGCTACAATCAGGAAACATTCAACGTCGCGCCGATCGAGTGGTTCTTCAACGAGTTTTACTATCCCGGTTTGCTGGCGGACGTGTTCGCCGGGAAACGTCCCACCGTCGCGCAGGATGTGTCGAAGAAAGATCGTCGCCAGCCGATCGTGAAGCTGTCGCTCCCCGGCCAGGCTCCGGAATCATCCGTCGCCACCCGAACCGTCAAGGTGAAGATCGACGTCTCCGATGCGCCCGCCGACAAAGATAATCCGCAAGGCACAGGCGCGCAGGACGTTCGACTGTTTCGCAACGGATCGCTCGTGAAGGTTTGGCATGGCGATGTGTTGAAAGGTCAGGCGAATGTCTCGCTCGAGGAGGAGATAGTAGTCGCGGCTGGGCCAAACCGGCTCGTGGCGTATGGCTTCAATCGTGACAACGTGAAGAGCAAAGACGCGCCTCTCGTATTCACTGGCGCTGACACGCTCAAACGCAAAGGCACCGCGTACATCATCGCCGTCGGCGTTAATGAGTATGCAAATACGCAGTACAACTTGAAGTACGCTTCTGCCGATGCGCGTAGTTTTGCTGACGAGATGCGGAAACGCCAAATGCAGGTCGGTGGTTTTGAGCGGGTCGAGGTCATTCAGTTATTAGATCAAGATGCGACGAAAGCCAACATTCTCGCCGCAATCAAGCGACTCGCGGGTGACGTGGGCCCGCCTTCGCTTAAAGCCGGTCCACTCGACGCGTTGAAACGCGCGGAGCCGGAAGATACAGTCGTGATCTATTTCGCGGGTCACGGCACGGCGCAGGCGCAACGCTTCTACCTCATACCGCACGATCTCGGTTACACCGGCGAACGCACTAAACTGACTGAGCAGGGCTTGAGCACGATGCTCACGCACAGCATTTCCGACGTCGAGCTTGAAGACGCCGTCGAGGGCCTTGATGCCGGACACCTGATGCTGATTATCGATGCGTGCAACTCCGGTCAGGCACTCGAAGCCGAGGAGAAGCGGCGTGGCCCAATGAATTCAAAAGGCCTGGCCCAGCTCGCCTACGAGAAAGGCATGTACATTCTGACCGCCGCGCAGAGTTTTCAGGCGGCGCTCGAAGCGGCGCAGCTTGGGCATGGTTATTTGACGTACGCGCTGGTTGAGGAAGGTTTGAAGACGCCGGTCGCGGATACACAGCCGAAAGACGGTGTGGTGATCGCGCGTGAATGGCTCAACTTCGCGACCGAGCGCGTGCCGCAGATGCAGGAAGAGAAGATGGCCCAGGGTCGTGGTATCGGCCTGGAAGGCGAGATCACGTTCGTTGAAGGCGAGAAGCGCACGGTGCAACGACCGCGAGTGTTTTATCGTCGAGAGCTGGAAACGAACCCGTTAGTGATAACAAAGCCGTAGACAGGATTGGCAGGATTTTCATGACTTACAAGATAATCCTGTCTATCCTGAAAAATCTTGTAAATCCTGTCTAATGACTGACCACACAATCGGCAAACCAGTCCCCCGCAAGGAGGGCCGCAAGAAAGTCACCGGCCAGGCGCTGTACGTCGATGACCTGTCGTTCCCTGAGATGCTCCACGGCGCAACGGTTCGGAGCCCTTCTGCGCGCGGGAAGATCACGAACATTTCTTTCGAAGGCGACATCCCGTGGGACGAGTTTGTTATCGTCACGGCAAAAGATATTCCCGGCGCAAACTACGTCGCCCTGATCCTTAACGATCAACCGTATCTCGCCGACGGCTTCGTCAATCATCCGGAAGAGCCGGTCCTGCTGCTCGCGCACAAAGATAAATATCTCGTCGAAGAAGCACGTCGAAACGTGTCGATAGAGATCGAAGAGCTGCCCGCCGTCTTCTCGCTCGAAGACTCACTCGCGAAAAAAGAGATCATCTGGGGCGAAGACAACATCTTCAAAAAGTTTCTGGTCGACAAAGGCAACGTCGACAACGCCTGGGCCGGCGCTGACTTGATCATCGAGGGCGAGTACGAAACCGCCGCGCAGGAGCAGCTTTACATCGAGAACAACGGCGCCATCGCAATCGCAAACGCGGGGGAAGGCGTGACGGTTTGGGGCTCGATGCAGTGCCCATACTACGTTCACAAAGCGCTCGTGAAACTGTTCGCCGTGCCCGACGAAAAGATTCGCATCATCCAGACGGAAACGGGCGGCGGCTTTGGCGGCA
>DASYFE010000079.1:0-1806 GCA_036498585.1 Pyrinomonadaceae bacterium
GGCCCTCTGTGGCCACCCGCGCGTGATTGCGTAACGAGCGGGTGGCCACGGAGGGCCACCCCTACAGTAATATCTCTCGAGCTAAATCAACAGGCATGTCTTTGCCCGTCATCAGTCGGAATTGCTGGCTTACCTGCGTGACGAGGACGTCGCGACCGTCGATCGCGAGCTGCTGGCGCGCGCGCGTCGTGTCGACTAAAGGTGTCGGGCGCGAGCCGTAGACCAGGTCGATCACGACGGCGCCATTGTTTAGTTGTTCGACTTCGAATGGCGCTTCATCGGTGTCGCGCCCGACCGGCGTTGCATTCACGACGATGTCGTAATCTTCGGCGTTGAAGTCGCGCAAAGGAATATACGGCAAGCCAAGCAAGGCTGCGGCATGCTCACCGCGTTCGGCTCCACGGTTGATAAGCGTCACGCCGGCGCCTGATTGAACGAGCGCTGCTGCGATTGCGCGCCCGGCTCCGCCACAGCCGATCACGGCGGCGCGTTTCTTTTTTACACTCACGCCATACACGACATCCGGATCGGTTGTGTCTGCGGTCCACCAGCCATTGTTCCGAACGAGTATGTTTGCCGCTTCAGTCTGTCGCACCATGCCGCTGACTGTCTTCGCGGTCAGCACTGCTTCTTCCTTGTGTGGTGAAGCGACAGTCATACCGTTGATCGGGATCCCGAATTCGTCAAGCTTTCGCGACGTGACAAACTCGCGCCAGAACTCAGCAAACGAATGGACCCGCAGAGGCACAAACAACGCCTCGTGGTTCAGCGCGCGATACGACGCATTGTGCAACCGCGGCGAGAGGGAATGAAAGATCGGATTGCCGATAATCGCAAACAACTCTTTCGCCGGTCTCACTTTGGGAAGACCATAGTCAGCGATCAACTTGCCGATCGACGGCTCCATATCTGCTGCGGAATCGCCTGCGACGCGCCCGAAGATCGCGGGCGAGCCAAGTTGCAACGCCACCAGTCGATTCCAGAAGCCAAGCGGGCCGTTTGAGAAGGCGATCGTGTCTGTGCGGTCCAGTGATTTCAGTAACGAGAGTGGCAGAAACTCTTCAGTGATATTCTCGGCAGTCGTGACGATCTTGTAAGCGGCTGCGGGAACAGATGAGAGCTGCGTGAAGCGATCGTTGAGTTCGGATAGATCATTAACTCGTCCATACCAGGAAAGCAGACGCTTCTCGACAGGAACGGCGCGCAACAATTCTTCCGAAGCGTCAATTTCGATTTCGAGCTCGACCCGATCGTACAACTCCGCGGCAGTTTTCAGTCGTTCAGAACGATCGGTTTCGCCGTTGGTCCTGAATGAATAGAGCAGCCGGCCTTTGAAGTGATCACGCAGCCATTGTGAATCGACGTCGCCGGTCCGATCAGCGCGCACTTCCAGCCAATCCACTGAATCCGGCAGCGCAGTCAATTCCGCTCCATCCGGCGACGGTGGGTCGATAAGAGTAGCGATTAGTGAGGGACTTGGCATAGTTAGAGTCTTTTACCTGGAGATTACGTGAGATAAAGACAATTGAAATCGAGCGACGTAAATATACTTCGCTTGAATGGATTAGTCCACAAAATCTCTGCGTAAGCTCTGCGTCCTCTGCGCCTCTGCGGTGAACTATTCGTTTTGACTACAACTAACCGCAGAGGCGCAGAGGACGCAGAGTGTTAGCCCAAAGTAGTAATGTCACCTTTCTCCAAAGTTGAAATGTCACCTTTTGTGGTAGTGAAGAGAGATCTTCAACACGAAAGGTGCGGAGCAGGTGGAGCCCCTACTACGAATGAGCCAGAAAGAGCTAACCAGGC
>DASYFE010000080.1:0-29159 GCA_036498585.1 Pyrinomonadaceae bacterium
ACTCGCATACACTTCGCTGCCCGGTCGCATGTAGCACGTCGAGAGAACGCGCAACACCGCGGCGAGCACGCGTTCACGGGTCAAACCAGGCTGGCGTAGATGACGCGCAACGGTGGCGCGCATTTTCGGAATCGCTTTCGCAAATTTCGTGATTCGTCGAAATTTACGAAGCTCCTGCGTGCGAGTGTGGCTTTCGTGATAGAGATACTGCCAGCGTCCCGCAGTGTCTTTTCCGATCGCCTGCACTCTTCCCTTCGCGGCCGGATTGATGAACACGTCCGTCCACGCCGGCGGAATTTTCAGATCGTTAATTCTGTCCAGATCGGCTTTGGTCAGACGGCCGCTGATTGGCTTGTAGCGAAAGCCGCGTTTGGGAGTGCCGAGTCGACGTATGCCGATGTTCTGCAGACGTTCGAGTTTTGTCATTGGAACAGGAATTGTTTGTGCATTGCGGTATCAGGTCAGTTTCAGGAAGGTTAAATTTGAGTAAGCGTATCGATCCTCTCAAGCCTAAATTCAACATTATCTGTTCGTGGTGCGGCGCATTGATTAGATCCACTAACGTGGACCTGCCTGAGCGGATGTGTTTGATCTGTCATGCGCGAATGCTCAACGACTATTTCCAACGAATAAACAAGAAGCCGCGGATTCACGCGCATAAACGCTGATAAGAATTTTTTTGTATCTGCGTTCATCTGCGTTCATCCGCGGCCAATAAATTACTTCCTCTTCTGATCGCCGCGGTCGCCTTGCCCCGGTGGAACTTTGGTCTTCGCCTGTTGTTTGCGATCCTGCGCGAGTGAGCGTCCCACATCTGACACTTCGTCAAATTGCCCCTTCTCATTTCGCCTCACAAAGCGTTTGTCTGTACCGGTGTCGATTAATTCACGATGACTCTTCGCTGCTTTCTTCGCCATTTATGAACCTCCTATGAAGTGTAGCTTTCCTGTACAGCCGTAACCCCGCATTGTTTAGTTCCGGGGCACTTAACTCCGTTTTCGTTACACATTCTTCCTTCGCGCAATCGTGATGCCAGCACGGATCGTGATTTGCAATTCGCCCGGACCATGGCGAGTAAAAAAGGAGTAAAGGGCAAGCTCAAGCAGCCGAAATCGCCGATGCCACCACAGCATCAGGAGAAGCCGGGCGTCGAGGCGAAACTCAAACCGAGACCGAAGTATGAAGCGCCGATGTATCACGGCGCTGGAAAATTAAAAGAGAAGGTGGCGCTGATTACTGGCGGTGACTCCGGTATTGGCCGCGCGGTGGCGGTGCTCTTCGCGCGCGAAGGCGCTGACGTTGCGTTCACGTTTTTGAAAGAAGAGAAACAGGACGCTGACGAAACGAAGCGCGCGATCGAAGCGGAAGGACAACAGGCGTTTGCGCTAACAGGCGACGTTCGCGATCCGAAGATTTGCAAGAAGCTTGTGAAGCAGACGGTCGACAAGTTTGGCAAGCTCGACATCCTTGTCAACAACGCTGCGTTTCAACAGCACCAGGAAAGTCTTGAAGACCTGACGGAAGAACAATGGGATCGCACGTTCAAGACAAACATCTATGGGTATTTCAACATGACGAAAGCGGCTCTGCCACATCTCGAGGAGGGCAGCGCGATCGTCAACACGGGTTCGATCACGGGACTCGAAGGCAGCAAACAGTTGCTTGACTACGCTTCGACGAAGGGCGCGATTCACGCGTTCACGAAGTCGCTCGCGCAAAACCTCGTCGAGCGTGGCATTCGCGTGAACTGTGTTGCGCCTGGCCCAGTCTGGACGCCGCTCAATCCGGCGGACAAGGAAGCGAAAGACGTGGCGGAGTTTGGCGCAGACACACCGATGAAGCGTCCGGCGCAGCCGGAAGAGATTGCGCCTGCATATGTTTATTTCGCGTCAGAAGTGGATTCCAGTTATGTCACGGGGGAAGTTTTGACGTTACTCGGAGGCGAGACAACCGCGGGCTAAGTGCGGTAGCACGCTCAACAATAGTGCGGGTAGCGACCGATCAATTAAATCAGGAGGAAAAGAGATGGGCGACAATGCTAGCAGTACGGCGAGCACCGGAATCATTGCAGTTCTCGTAATCTTCGTGATCCTTGTGGTAGCCGCTTTGTTCGTGTTTGGTGGGCGGTGGTTTGGTGGCAACAAGCGGGTCGATGTGAACATCGGCACACCGGCGAAGTGATTTCAGCGGGCGCGGCGGAGTCCAATGAAAGACGATTCACAACGAAGCACATCGCTCTGGATGGCTACGGCAGATACGGCGTCTCAATCTCGGCTGAAAGAAAGTATCCGGATTGACGACAGCGTATCTGCTTGCAAAAGAAGGCCGGTCTGTTGGCCGTCTGCCCGCGTCTGGGATGTATTGTCGCGTGGAACTCGACCGAGCAAACGTGGGACTGCCCGTGTCATGGTTCACGGGTCAGTGCGAGCGGTAGAGTTTATCAGGGACCAGCGAATTGTGATCTATCATCCGTGTAATCCGCGGTTAAATAGCCGCGGATTAACACGGATTCTACCGGATTAAACGGCGCGCCGTCCGGTCACGAGGTTGATAACCAGGATGATTACCGCAACGACCAGCAGCAGGTGAATGAGACCGCCGCCGACGTGTGATAGCAACCCAATCAGCCACAAGACCAACAGAATCACCAGAATTGTCCACAGCATGATCGAATCTCCTTCTTGAATCTGTCCTCAGCCCATTTCTAAAAGCAGTCTCCAAACGAGCAACGTCCATGCCAACCCGCAATACTGGCCGCACACCTGTGTGCGATGCATTACAATCATCCGGTTTTCGATGTTGGCTTCGCGTAATGTTTTGATTTAATCCAATAAGGCTTGAATAGATCGAGACGAACTGAGTATTATTCACGGCGTAGTCTAATCCCTTCTCTTCTGGCGCCGCTCGGTCCCGAATCGCGGCGCTATTCGGAAAAAAAGAAATGAGTGGAGCAGAACAACCCCCCGCTGTCGAAACAGTCACCGAAGGCAAATACGTCTACTGCATTATCGAGACTTCCGAGCCACGCTCGTTCGGTCCGATGGGCATCGGCGGTCGCGGTGACGACGTTTACACTATTCATCACAAGGGACTCGCGGCCGTCGTTTCCAACACGCCGCTCGTCGTTTACGATCCGACGCGCGAGAACGTGTTTGCGCACGAGCAGGTAAACGAGACAGTGATGCGTGAGTTTACGGTTCTGCCGATGGCGTTCGGCGCGCTGTTCCGTACGGAAGAAGACATAGTCGAGCTGATTCGCGGCACCTACGATGCTCTGCGCGACGTGCTGGCGAAGATGGAAGGCAAGGTCGAGTTTGGTTTGAAGGTGAACTGGGATCGCGACAAGGTCACTGCCGAGCTCGAAGAGAAAGACGACGAGATCCGTCACCTGAAAGAGCAGATTGTTTCGCGTACGACCGGTTCGACTTACTTCGCACGCATGCAGCTCGGCCGTTTGATTGAGACCGCGTTGACAGATCAGGCCGACGCTT
The DNA here is from genome assembly GCA_036498585.1 of Pyrinomonadaceae bacterium. Classification (GTDB taxonomy): domain Bacteria; phylum Acidobacteriota; class Blastocatellia; order Pyrinomonadales; family Pyrinomonadaceae; genus PSRF01. Next base: position 3,492 of record DASYFE010000080.1, read on the forward strand.
ATATTCGCGAGGTTTATTCACAGTTGCGAGACACTGCGGTTGCGTCGCGCGCCAACAAGCCGATCGGCGACCGCATGATCATGAACGCGGCTTTCTTGATCGAGCGCGATCGCGAAGCGGAGTTTGACCAGAAGGTGAAAGAGATCGCTTCGAAGTACGAAGGCAAGCTTTCGTTCAAGTACACTGGTCCCTGGCCCCCATACAATTTCGTTCACATTCGTCTCAAGCTCGAGCGCGGCGAAGGCGCTACCGAAGCAGTAGCCAGCTAATGTTCTTAATCGACGACTTATTGCTCGCGCCGGTCAACGGCTTCAAGTTCATCCTCGGCCAGATTCAGAAGATGGCCGATCAGGAGTTGAACGACGACAGCGTGATCAAGGAGCAACTGCTCGAGTTGCAGATGCGCTACGAGTTGGAGGAGATCTCCGACGAGGAATTCCGCGAGCGTGAAGCGGAGTTGTTTGCGCGGCTGCGAGTGATCAAGATGCGGCAGCTCGATCTGATGCATGAAGCGACTGCGCATACGGCTGAGTCGTCGAGTTTCGTGATCGAAGTTGGCGGAGACGACCACGGCGAGTTCCGCGACAAGGCTTAAGATTCTCTGTGCAACCTCTGTGTTCTCTGTGCCTCTGTGGTAAGTGTTAAAGCAAAACCACCACAGAGACACAGAGGACACAGAGGTTGCACAGAGATAAATTGACACCAAGATCTTCTCCTACATTTCGATATCTTTTCTTCGGTGGCAAGGGTGGCGTCGGCAAGACGACCGCCGCATCAGCGACTGCTCTCTACCTCCTCAACAAGCTCAAAAAAGACGAATCGATTCTTCTCTTTTCCACCGATCCGGCCCATTCCCTGTCTGATAGTCTCGATGTAAAGATCGGTAACCGTCTGGTTGAAATCAAACAGCATCGCGGGGCGCGACTGTTTGCTTATGAGATGGATGCAAGTCTGGCGCTGGAGAGGTTTCGTGCGGAGCACGGGAAAGTGCTCGCGGAGATCGCTGAGCGCGGGACGCTGCTCGACGAGGACGATATCAATGAGTTGTTGAGTCTTTCGTTGCCGGGCATGGATGAGGTGATGTCGCTGTTTGAGCTGAGTGAGTTGGACCGTGAGGGTGCGTATGCGCATGTGGTCGTTGATACGGCGCCGTCCGGTCACACGTCGCGGTTGTTGAGATTGCCGGAGGTGTTCGATCGGATGGTGAAGGCGCTTGATCTGATGGGCGACAAGCATCGTTACATCGTTGCGCATTTCGCGCGTCGCCGGCCGGTGGCGGATGAGGTCGATCTGTTTCTGCAGGATTTGAGCCGGCGGATCGAGGCCGTGCGGAAGTTGTTGCACGATACCGAGCAGACGAGTTTTACGCTCGTGACGATTCCCGAAGCGATGGCTGTTCATGAGACGGAAAGATATTTGACGCTGTTGAGTGAGCAAGGAGTGCCGGTGCGCGATCTGATCGTGAATCGGGTCGAGCAGGAGCATGGAGCGTGTGCCTATTGTCGCGCGCGTGTGCGCAGCCAGCGGCCATGGATGAAGGAGATCGCGCGCTCATTTAGTGATTTGCAGCTTCAGTTCCTTCCGTTAATGGCGAAAGAGGTGCGTGGTGTTGATGAGCTAAAGAAGATCGGCAAACTGATCTGGGAAAAGCGGGGGCAAGCCCCTCTTCCTGACTTGTTCTCTCTTAAAGCGCCTAAGGTAAGAACAAGTCAGGAAGAGGGGCTTGCCCCCGCTGTTAAGAGTAAACGCGATTTTCCGTTAGCGTCGCGGAAGATTGTGATCTTTGGTGGGAAGGGAGGCGTTGGGAAGACGACTGCAGCGGCGGCGTTCGCCCTCGCGCTTGCTCAAGCGAATCCGGAACAAAAAATACTCGTGTTCTCGACCGATCCCGCGCATTCGTTGTCAGACAGTTTTGATGAAGAGACCGGCCCTGCGAATCTCGACAGGATGGAGATCGATCCGGGTAAGTGGTTTGAAGAGTTAAAGGAGCGTTATCGCACGTGGAGTGATGAGCTGTTTGCCTCGCTGTCCGGTGGTTCGCGTATGGAGATCAAATTCGATAGGGAAGCGATGAGGGAATTAGTTGAGTTGACTCCGCCCGGCATCGATGAGATCGCGGCGCTCGGAACGATCAGCGATCTTCTGGATCTGGAGCAGTACCAGACGCTCGTGCTCGATACCGCACCGACCGGACACCTGATAAGGTTTCTGGAGTTGCCGCAAGTCGCGCTCTCGTGGATCAGAACGTTCATCAAGCTCTTGTTGAAGTACAAAGACGTGCTGCGCGCGAATCAGGTGGCGGAAGAGCTTGTGGCGATGTCGAAGAGTATTAAGAAGGTGATCGCGTTGCTGACCGATCCGGAGCGTTGTGAGTTTGTCGGTGTGGCGATTCCGGAGCGTATGAGTCTTGAAGAGACGGTCGACCTCGCGAAGTCGCTCGAGAAGTTAAAAGTGCCTATGAGTAAGTTGCTGATCAATGGCGTCGTACCGGTGAATGACTGCAAGTTTTGCCGGTCGCGGCGAAAGATGCAGGAGCAGGTGATGGAGGAGTTTCAGACGAAGTTCCGGCGGCGCTCGGTCGATATCTTCGCTGCGCCGCAGCAGCCGCACGAGATCCACGGCGCGAAGGATCTTCAACAGCACTTTAACGCCTGGGAGAGTTTCATCCACAGATTACATAGATAGTTTTCTAAATCTGTGTAATCTGTGGCTAGAATATAGCGTAAATGGCTGAGCTTGCTTATTACGTCTACTGTATTGCCGAGAGTGCGGCAGCCGCGCAGTTGCCGGTTGAGTCGTTACCTGCCGCGATCGAGGACGACTCAAAACTCGAGTGGATTTCAGTCAACACACTTGCAGCACTCGCCAGCAAGGTCCCGCGCGCGGCTTACAGTGAAGAAAATCTCGCCGAACAGTTAACGGATGCAACCTGGACCGCGATCCGCGCGATGCGACACGAAACGGTTGTCGAGTTTGTCGCCAAGCGCGCCACAGTAATCCCACTGCGTTTCGGAACGATCTATCTCGAACGCGGCGGCGTCGAGCAAATGCTGACCGAAAAGAGCCGCGAACTCGAATCGATCATCCAGCAATTGCGTGGACGCGAAGAGTGGGGCGTGAATGTCTACTACGATCGCGCGGTATTGTTGTCGAGTATCATTTCCGTGAGTCCAGTGCTGCGCGACCTGGTCCAAAAGGCCGAGCAAGCGCCACCGGGACAGTCGTACCTGATGCAGAAGAAGATCGAAGCGCTGAAGGTTGATGAAGCCCGCGCGGCAGTGAATCGAATCGTCGACGAGATCGAGCAGGCACTAAAATCTCAAACCGACGACGCGCGGCGTTTGCGCATTCTGAAAGTCGAAACAACCGATCACGGTGAGCTGAAAGCGAAGTTCGCGTTTCTCGTGAAGCGCTCGGCGTTTGAAGAATTTCGAGACGCGGCGGAGCGTCTCGCGCAGGAGCATCAGTCCGCAGGCGTTCGTCTGGAACTAACCGGTCCCTGGCCGATCTACAATTTCTGTGCAGGATAAACCATGTCAGACTTCGATCAGATCATCGTTGGCGAGGAGTGGGAAAACACAGATCTCTCTCTACTCGAAACACTCGATCATGTGCTCAACCGTGGCCTCGTGATCGCCGGTGAGATCACCATCGCCGTCGCAGACGTCGATCTGATCTTTGTTGGCCTGAACGTGCTGGTGAGTTCAGTCGAGACGGCAAACGAAGTCATACGCAAGCGCCCGGCAAACGAATGAGGTTATACGTTTACTGCCTTGCCGAGGGCGTCGAGCGGCTAAACAAGACCCCGCCCGGTGTTTCCGGCGCCTCGGTGCGAATCGTTGAATTCGACGAAGATCTTTCGGCTGTCGTGAGTGTTTACCGATCCGACGATTTCCAGGTGTCTCGCAAAAACGCACTTGCCCATCACGAAGTTGTGCGCAGTATCACCGAGCAAACGACGCCATTGCCTGCTCGCTTCGGAACTGTCGTCACCATTGAACAGCTGCGGAATTACGTCTCAACACACCACCAGGCGATCAAAGCCAAGCTCGCGCACGTGCGTGGCGGTGTCGAGATGAACGTGAGAATGATCGACTCAATCGCCGCCACTCATACATCTCAGGAGTCCGAAAACGCAGGGGGACCCGGCACCGCATTCCTACTGGAGAAGCGGAGGGAGATCCTGCGCGACGAGGCCGGAGCGGCTCAAAAAGGCCAATTATCGGCATGGCTGCGCGAAAAACTGGGCGATCTCATAAAAGACGAAAAAATCTCCATTACTCTCTCTGAAACCGTAATATTGGCCAGGGCGGATCACCTCATCGCACGCGCAGACGTTCAGGAGTATCGAACGAAGATGGCCAAAGCGGTCGAGGAGCGGCCTGAGATTCGCTTTATGGTGAGCGGTCCGTGGCCGCCGTATAGTTTTGCAAACATTGAGCTTGAGTTTAGCAGGCAGTTCGGAGTAAGCTGATGTCGTTTTCCCCCGAAAATCCCCCTTCGGCTGAGCCGGAGATCGAAACTTCGCATGCGGATGAGTTTGTGGAGCAACTTCGTTGTGTCACAGACACCCTTCCACCGCGAATAAATATCGACGCGCAAAGCGTCGAGCAGGGTCTGGCGAAGCTAGTTCTAACTTTGATCGAGTTCATCCGCCGTCTGTTGGAAAAACAGGCGGTCCGCCGGATGGAAGGCGGGGATCTCTCACCTGAACAGATCGAAGAGTTGGGATTGGCGCTCATGAGGTTAGAGGCCAAGCTTCAGGAGCTGAAAACTCAGTTCGGATTAGAAGCTGAAGACCTCAATCTCGATCTCGGTCCAATCGGGCGCTTGATTTAGCAGTACGCATATTGCTCGGCAGGAGAGTCATACGATGGTGGCGGCCATCTAAGCTTTTTGAGTAAAGCCGCCCCCTGATAGTGGAGGGCGAAAGTGTCCAGCGAGCGGTCTACCTTGATAACGGCCCGTCCCCCGGGTCTGGTTGATGTTCTCGACCGTATTCTTGATAAAGGACTTGTAATCGCTGGCGACATCAAAGTGTCGTTGGCGAATGTAGAGCTATTGACTCTGCAGATTCGTCTGCTGGTTTGCTCGATCGATAAGGCCGAGCAGATCGGATTGAACTGGTGGCGCTATGACACCAACTTGACGACACGCGCCGAGCGCGCCGAAGCGGAAAACGTTGAATTGCGCGAACGGCTGACCGAGCTTGAACAGGAGATTAGAAAACTCGCCGCCGCGAATATCGCTTCGGCGCGTAGTGAGACCGAAGTTGTTACTAGCCGTCGTGCGGGGCGCAAAGCAACAGTGAAGCGCCGGATTAAGTAATCGGAGTCGGATGAAAAAGGTTTTTGAGAAGAGCAGGTGGGCGCCGTGAAACCTCGCGTGAGCTCGTATAACACTTCTAATAAAGGAACCGAAGCAAATGGCTGTCGAAAGAGCACCAGGCGGAACTAGCTTAATTGACGTCCTTGATCGCGTACTCGACAAAGGTATCGTGATCGACGCATGGGTGAGAATCTCGCTGGTGGGTATTGACCTGATTACGATCGAAGCGCGCGTAGTTGTTGCCTCAATCGATACGTACTTGAAGTACGCAGAAGCCGTGGGCCTGACGCCGGCAGTTTCGCGACCCGCACTGACGCCGGGTAGTGAAACGGTAGAAACCGAGACCAGGCGCCGCGAAACCAGATCGTCGCGAGGTGAAGGTACGCCAATCGGCTGAGTAGACGGTCAGCGAACATCGGGAATCTTTTATGGGAGAAGTTCCCTCAGAACTAGCTTTTCGACCGGCCCCATCCCTTTCGGAGCCTGAGCGGCCCAGCCCGCGCGCGCGCCAGTATGACGTCTTTATCGAGACGACTACGCAAATGCTGGCCACGCCCAAGCTTCATGAGCGACTCCTCCTCGCTCTGGAGGCGATATCGACCAACTTCGGACACCGGCAAGCAGCGATTGCGATCATCAACGAGCGCGACGCCGAGTTGCACATTCGCGCCGCTGTTGGGTTTGAAGGCGATCCCTCGACGACCAAAGTTGAAATGCCACTCGATTCGAGTGCTGCGTGCGTGCGTGTGATCCACGATGGTCAGCCATTGTGGATCTCAATGGAAGATGACGAAGCCTCACGAAGTCTCTTCGCAAACATGCGCTGGCAAACTGAAGTGCTCGCCGTGCCACTGTTTGGTATTTCGGAGATCACGTCGCGTCCCGGCGCTGTGAGAGTTCCGACTCAATACTGGGCATTTGAGCCGGGCGCGAGAATGGGCGTGTTGTACGTCGGCGCGAATCAGGAGATGCTTGATTCGGAATCGTTGACGCTGCTCAAGCTGTTCGCCGAACGGATCGGCATCGTAGCCTCACTCGCAGCGCACCAGGAACGACTTGTCGGCACCGTCACGAAGCTTCAGCGCGAGCGACAGTGGATCGAGTCGATCATGAAATCGGTCGCCGACCCAATCGTCCTAACGGATCTCGACAACCAGATTCTTTTGCAGAATCGTCGTGCGGAGGAGTTGTTCAGCGGTTCCGCCAACGCCGGTGAAGGTAAACGTCGCGCGTTGAAGATGAACGATCTTTTGTTCTCCGCTTATCTTTCCAGTGCAACAGTTTCTTCGTCGGAAGTTATTCAGAGAGACATCACGCTTGTCGATCCGATTGAAGGTTCGGATATTCACTTCGAGGTCATCTCAACACCCGCCGCCAATTCACGTGGTGAGCCGCTCGGCCTTGTCTCAATCTTCCGCGACGTTACGGATCTGCGCGAAGCGAATGAAGAGCTCGCGCGTAACTTCGTAAAGTTACAACAGGCGGAAGCTGAGTCACGTCGCGAGCGCGATCGTCTCGATCTGATTATTGAGAACGTGGGTCATCCGATCGTCGTGTGCGACTCGGCGGGTAACTTCATCCTGTTCAACCGTCGTGCGGAGTTGTTGTTTCAGGAGAACGACAGCTCGTCGGCGTCTGCTGCGGTGCGTACGAATGCAGTCAAACTCACGTCATTCATCTCCACGCTCGCATCAGCTTCTGAAACAGGACGCCAGGCTGAGATTGAATTGATCGATCCGGAAGACGGTCGTGCGTTGCCGATGGAGATCACAGCGCGCGAGGTTTTGGATGCAACTGGACAGGTGACTGCCGTCGTCTCAATTCTTCACGACCTGACTGAGATTCGCGAGCTTGAGCGACGACGCGTCGAGCAGCAGTTGTTTGAGTCGGAGAAGCTGGCTGCTGTCGGACGTCTTGCAGCGTCGATTGCGCACGAGGTGAACAATCCTCTCGAAGCAATCAAGAACGCGCTTTACCTGATGCAGACTGGCGCCGAAGGCGATAAGAACTCGCGCTTTCTCGAGATTGCGAGAAAAGAGACGGAGCGCGTGTCGCACATCATCCGGCAGATGCTTGGCTTTGCTCGCCGGCCGGGTGAGGTTGATTGGGTCGACGTTAACCAGTTGTTGGAAGAGACCCTCGTTCTTATGGAAAAGAAAATGCGCCAGTTGCGCATCAGAATAACCAAGTCGTTTGACGACTCGCTGCCGCGCATCAAAGCGCGCGCCGATCAATTGCGACAAGTATTTCTAAATCTGATCATCAATGCGCAGCAGGCGATCGAAGGCGATGGCGAGATTGTTATTTCCACTTCCCGTTACGAGCAAGCACTGCAGCCGTCGATTGTGGTTCAACTTACGGACACTGGCGTTGGAATAGCTGAGGACGATCTGACGCGCATTTTTGATCCGTTCTTTTCCACCGGTAAGAAAGGGACCGGGCTCGGTTTGTGGGTTACGCAGGACATCGTGAGGCAACACGGTGGCCGCATCGAAGTGAGCAGTGAGATTGGTAGGGGCACGGTTTTTAGTATCGTGCTTCAGGTTGAATCCCCGATTCTCGAAGAACAAAGCGAAACCAGATCGGCGACGAGATGAGTCAATCATTCAATCAGTCAGGGAACGGCAAGCCTTTAGATGACGCGGGCGGCTTTGTTGCGTTTGCTGACGCTGCGCGTTTGCTTGTGGTGGACGACGAGGAGAGTCTGCGCATCACTACGGCTGCGATCTTTGAGAATGAAGGCTATGTCGTCGACACCGCTTCGAGTGGTGACGAGGCCATAGATCTGATGAGTAAAGAAGACTATGACCTCGTGCTTACCGACCTGCACATGGAAGGCGGCGACGGTCTCTCCGTTCTCAATCAGATTCGTCGTTATGCGCCGCTCACTATTTCAGTTGTGCTGACCGGATTTGCTTCTGTCGAATCGGCGATTGCCGCGTTGCAGGAAGGCGCTTACGACTATCTCGTGAAGCCCTGCGACATCGAGAGCATGAAGCACACGATTCGCAGAGGTGTCGAGCACCGCCGGCTGATGCTGGCCGAACAGAAGGCACGCGCGGATCTGCAACAGTTAAATCTCGATCTCGAGCAGAGAATCGAAGAGCGAACCGCGGAGTTGAGACAACTCAACGTCGAGCTCGCAGACGCTAATCGCGCCAAAGACGTCTTTCTTGCTACCCTTTCTCACGAGCTTCGCACGCCGCTCACGCCCGTTGTCGGATGGATCAAATTGTTGCGCAGTGGAACGCTCGACGAGAAAAGTGTCGCGCAGGCGCTTGATGCGATCGAGCGAAACGCGTGGTTGCAGTCGAGATTGATTGATGATCTGCTCGACACGTCTCGCATCGCCACCGGCAAACTTCATTTCGAGCCGAAACCGACGGATTTGAACGCAGCGGTCAGGGCTGCGGTTGATACTGTGCGCGCGTCGGCTGCGGCGCGGAACATCGATTTGTCGATGACGTTGTGGCCGACGAGTTTGACAGTGATGGGTGAGCCTGTTCGTTTACAGCAGATCGCGTGGAACCTCGTTTCCAATGCGATCAAGTTCACGGATCCCGGCGGCAAGGTAAACATCACGACGCAGCGCGATGGCGGCCACGCTTTGCTAACCGTGGTTGATACCGGCGTTGGTATCGAGCCTGAATTTCTGCCGCATGTGTTCGATCGTTTCCGGCAGGCAGACGGCTCGACTTCGCGACGGCACGGCGGTTTAGGTCTCGGGCTCGCGATCGCCGATGCGCTCGCAAAGATGCACAGCGGATGTCTTGCAGCTAAGTCGGACGGTGTGGGAAAAGGCGCAACCTTTTCGATACGAATAGAGCTCGCGCCCACTGAAAAAGTCGCTCCCGAACCGGCAGACGCGAAACGTCATTCACTCGAAGGTCTCGAAGTTCTGATCGTCGAAGACTCGCCCGACACGTTGCTGCTGTTGAGCACGATCTTTCGCCGCGAAGGCGCAAATGTGGCGACTGCTTCCTCAGCGGCAGAGGCGCTGAGCTGTGCTATCGCGAACCGTCCGCACATCATCGTTTCAGATATCGGTATGCCGGACGTTGACGGCTATCAACTCCTCGAACAACTCCGTCTCCTTCCCGGTCTGAGCGATGTGCCTGCAATTGCAGTTTCGGGTTATGCGAGCGAAGAGGACCGCGAGCGCGCACTCGGCGTTGGCTACCTCGCACTCGTTCCCAAACCCATCGACGTCGACGTCCTCTTCGGTCTGATTCACGACCTCAAAGCTCCGGCCGTCAAGTAGCACCTTGGAGCCTGAACTCATAACCAGTCTCGATCAGATCAACCCGACGTGGCTGACCAAAATTCTCTGGCGGAACGAGCTACTGAAAGGAGGCCGTGTCGCGGAAGTCAGTTATGAATCCGATGTCACGAGCTTCTCAGTTATTGCTCATCTACGAATCTCATACACTCGCAATTCACAAGCACCGGATCGTCTCTTTCTGAAGTTTTCAAAGCCGATACGTCCCGTCTCAACTCCGGAGGGCGGTTGGGAGGTGATGTTTTATAAATTCGTCGCCCCGCGCACTCCAGGCGTACTTCGCTGCTACGACGCTGTGTTTTCGCGGGAACAACGTAAGTTGCATCTTCTGTTAGAGGATGTATCGGGCACACACTACAGCGAACCAGCCTCTCAACTGCCTCCGACACAACGGAATTGCGAGCTAATAATTCGAGCGTTGGCGGATATCCATGCCGCCTGGTGGGGAAGGCCACCGTGGGATGTGCTCGGCTGGTCTCTTCCAGATCAGGCTGAAGTCGATCGAAGGATAAAGGACGTTCGCGGGCGCATCGGTCGCTTTAGCAACTTCCTCGGAGATCGGCTTACCGAAAACCAGCGCAGTATTTATAGCGAGGTGCTTGCGGCGTTACCTGATCTGTACAAACGCCTGACGCTTCCAGATGCCTATACTGTCGTCCACGAAGACATCCATATCGGAAACGTCCTCTACCCTCGTGATCCTGATACAGACACAGTTCGCATCATCGACTGGCAGACCTGGCTCATCGATCTCGCACCGAAAGACCTCGCTCACATGATGGCGCTCTTCTGGTTCCCGGAGCAGCGACGGGCACTGGAAATTCCTCTCCTCCAGCAATACCACGCTCGGCTCTGTGAGAACGGAGTGACTGACTATTCCTGGGAGCAGTTATGGTACGACTACCGTCTCTCCGTAATCCGAAAACTCTTCCAACCCGCCTGGCAGTGGGACACCGGCCACGAGCCAAACATCTGGTGGAATCATTTGGAAAGAGTGATGATGGCGTACGAGGACTTGGAGTGTAGGGAGTTGGTCAATCATGGACATGAATGATAGGGTGCGGTAGCTTAGGACTGAATTGGAGGCTTGTAAGACTGTGTCCACTGAACTGAAAGTGACCTTACCTGATAATTTGGCCCGTGAGGCCGAGGCCAGCGGTTTGTTGACGCCTGAAGCTATCGAGGCTTTACTCCGTGAAGAAATTCGTCGTCGTCGCGTTAATCAGTTGTTCAGCGCGGCAGATCGGTTAGCGAATCTCAATGTACCACCGCTTACAGAAGCCGAAGTGGAAGCAGAAATCGAAGCCGCGCGTCGCTCACACCGCGCCTCCTGATGCGAGTAGTCGCCGACGTTTTATGCCGACAGAAATTTGCCGAGCGGCTCGCCTTGGTTGGGGTCACGCCTCACGATTTGATCTTAGGATATGCAGCTCTTGCTTCGGTTATTGAGCCGGCTGAGATGGAGCCAGTAATTCTCGCCGACCCTGACGATGACGCTGTCTTAGCATGCGCTGTCGCCGCCGGCAGTGAAGTAATTGTCTCAGGAGACAGTCATCTTCTCACGTTAAAGCGTTATCAAGACATTCGCGTTCTCACGGCAAGAGAGTTGGTGGCTGAAATTCAATAGGGTTGGATGCAGCACATCAATCCTTGGCCTCCCCATGCACCGCAAACCCTAACACACGCAAATAGTTGACAAAATCAAATTTGTAACTATAATGGTTACAAAACGGCGGCTGCGTGTTCCCTTAGATAGCTTTGATATGTCGACAAATAGCAGGTTCGCGGTAGCGGTGCATGTTTTAAGTTTGATGGCCTGGTCAGGCGAAGAACCCCTTAAATCAGAACAGGTTGCAGAAAGCGTAAACACCAATCCGGTCGTGATCCGGCGCATCCTTAAGGAACTCGCCCACGCCGGGCTGGTGGTGTCGCAAACCGGTTCGCTCGGCGGCTCTCGTCTGGCGCATGACCCGTCCGAAACCACCCTGCTCGACATTTACCAGGCGCTCGAATATGGCGGCGTCTTTTCGCTGCATCGCGCACCTCCAAGCCGCGATTGCCCGGTCGGCGTCAATATTGAAACGGTTCTGGGAGACGTGCTGCTGGAAGTTGATACTGCGGTTGAAAAAGTATTGAAAAACATAACTATCAACGACGTCGTGCGGCGCTTGAAACCTTGTGGCGCTGCAGTGGCATCGAAGTCGCCAGAGCATATTGGGAGGAATGGGAAAAGGAAATCGTACGAACAGAAGCAGATAGCTTTGCCCCCAATGCGAGCAGGGGCGAAGAGCCGGGGGAACGGATCCTCCCGAACTGCGTAATTAAAACCGCGAGAAAGGAATATAAATTTGTCCAGGCTTGAAAAAGATCAAAGCGGTATAGAGCTCATGAATAAAGGCGAATTCGTCAACCTCAGTGAGGAACTGACGGACGACGCCGTGTCGATTGAGGATATCGACGAGGTACTACAAACGCTCGAGCGGGCTACCAGTGGTGAAACCGAGATCGAGGAGCCTTTGATCGAGGAGTCGTCGTCGGCCGTCGAATCCGAAGAGGGAATGAGCGAAGAGGTCGAGCTCGACCTCTCAGCCGGCGAAATGGATAAGACGTCGGATCCCATCCGCGTTTACATGCGCGAGATGGGTGTCGTGCCTTTGCTGACGCGCGAGCAGGAAGTGTCGATTGCGAAGCGCATCGAGCGCGGCCAAAAGCGTGCGGAGAAAGCAATCGCACGTTCTCCAATTGCAGTGGTTGAGCTTTTCCGGATTGGTGATGAGCTGGCTGCCGGTGCGCTCAACATCCGCGACGTTGTGGCTTTTTCGGATCAGATGGAGACCGAAGAGCACGAGGATCGCAGCGAAGAGTATTTGCAGTGGACGATCGAAGGTCTTAACAACATTCAGACTCTCTACAAGAGAGGGCTGAAAGAATTCGATAAATTCGCCGAAGAGCTGAAACTTTCGCGAGGCAAGCGTTCGAAGAAACTTCTGCGCTACCGTCGCAAGCTGGCGCGCACTCGTCTCGAAATCGCCACCGAGATCAGAAGTCTGCACCTGAAGGAAGCTGCACGACAGCGACTCATCTCCTCTATCGGCGCGGTCTACAAAGAGACGCGCAATCTTGAACGCGAGATCGAGTCGAATAACGAAAAGCTGCGGCGCAAAGGCGTGAAGGCAGACAAGGCGAAGGAATATCGGAAGCATGTCGCCAACGCGCGCAAGCGTTTGAAAGAGATCGAGACCGAGCACCACCTGTCGTCGCTCGAGATCAAACGTTCGCACCAGATGATCGCTATAAGCGAAGCGCAGACCGCGCAGGCGAAGCACGAGCTGACGGAAGCCAACCTGCGTCTGGTGGTTTCGATTGCGAAGAAATATCAGAACCGTGGTTTGCAGTTTCTGGATCTGATTCAGGAAGGCAATCTCGGTTTGATGAAAGGTGTCGATAAGTTTGACTGGCGCCGTGGTTATAAGTTTTCAACTTATGCGACCTGGTGGATTCGCCAGGCAATCACGCGTGCTATCGCCGACCAGGCGCGTACCATTCGTATTCCGGTGCACATGATCGAAGTCATCAACAAGCTCAAGAACACCTCGCGAGAGCTGGTGCGTGAGCTTGGCCGCGAACCAACGACTGAAGAGATCGCTAAGAAGATGGATACTTCAGTGGATAAGGTTCGCAAGGCGCGCAAGTTGATGCAGGACCCGATCTCTCTGGAGACACCGATTGGTGAAAATGGCGATTCGCAGCTCGGCGATTTGATCGAAGACAAATCGAGCGAGAGCCCGGCAGCGCGTGTCATCACTTCAAACTTGCGCGAGATCGCAGGCGACGTTTTGCAGACGTTGAGCCCACGTGAAGAGCGTGTGATTCGTTTGCGATTTGGTCTCGACAACGGCGGTCACGAACGGACCTTGGAAGAAGTAGGCCAAAACTTCAACGTGACGCGCGAACGCATTCGCCAGATTGAAGCAAAAGCGCTGCGCAAACTGCGTCATCCGTCGCGCGCGCGGCTACTAAAGAATTTCCTCGAAGGCGAGGGACAGTAAAATATATTAACCGAGCGTGCGTAGCGCCGGGTTAGCAAATTAGGAGCGACTAACAATGAGTGAACATGTGAAGGAAGTGAGCGACAGCTCGTTTGAAAAAGACGTATTGGGCTCCGGTAAACCGGTGCTGGTGGATTTCTGGGCTGAGTGGTGTGCCCCTTGCCGAATGCTCGCGCCAACCGTTGCGGCCGTCGCAGAGCATTATGGTGACAACGCGAGCGTGGTGAAGTTGAACGTTGACGACAACCCATCAACCGCCCAACGTTACGGTATCAAGGGCATCCCGACACTGATTCTTTTCCGCGATGGAAAAGAAGTCGAGCGCGTCGTCGGCGCGACCAGTAAAGAATCGATCACGAGGATGATCGAGAAGTATGTGACAGTGAAGGCTGTAAGTTAAGAAAACACTCTGGGCAATTAAAGGCCGGGCGTCTATGGCGTTCGGCCTTTTTTATGCACGCAATCTTCGAAGTCTACACTTGTCGCTGCCATTACAGTGGCAGGCATCGATAATTCCTTTAGATTCAGTAATCCTCTGAAAGAACTTTCTAAAATTGCCGTTGCTATCCGTATAGGTCACGGGTAATCTTCCGCTGGTTTCAGTTCCTGCTATTTTCCTCGACCTCTACTTTGAACGAAAGAGGCGGTGTATCTATGAGTGCGGTCAAGGAGCTGCTTCATCAAATCCCCGATCCCAATCTTCCTGACAATGAACGTGTGCGCTTACGTTGCCAGTTAGCCAGGCAGTTCGAAAGAACTGGCAACTACGCAGCGGCGTGCCGAGCCATGGACGATCTGTGGCCAGGAGTGGGAAAGCGCCCTAGTCTTGATAGCCTGGATGCACACACATCTGCGGAGGTATTGCAGCGCATCGGCGTGCTGACGGGTTGGATCGGCAACATAAAACTGATCAAAGGTTCCCAGGAAATCGCGAAGAGCCTATTGATTGAAAGCTGGGAGATCTTTGAAGCGGTGGGCGATCTTAAGAAAGTAGCAGAAACGCAAACGGAAATAGCGCTCTGTTACTTACGCGAGGGCTCGATTGATGTGGCGCGAGCCCTCTTTGCAGACGCACTCACTCGGCTCGACGACCGCGATGGCGATCTCAAAGCACTCGCCGTATTGCGAAGCGCGATGGCTGAATCGCGTGCGAGCCGTTTAAATGATGCGCTTGACATACTCACTACAGCGGTTTCGTTATTTGAAGCCAGCACCAATCACGCCCTCAAAGGCTCTTTCCACAATGAGCTTGCCATCGTCCTTAAAAGACTCAGAGCCAGGGAAAATAGCGAAGATTACATAGAGAGCGTTCTAAGGCACTTTAACGCCGCAAGTTTTCACTACGAGCAGGCCGGCCACAGCAGTTACCGGGGAAGCTTGGAAAATAATCTTGCGATGTTCCTTTTAGAAATCGGAAGGTTCGCGGAAGCACATCATCATCTTGATTGCGCGCAGGCGGTCCTGACGAAGCTTAACGATAGCATCTATCTTACTGACGTTGAGGAGTCACGCGCGCGCGTTCTACTGGCCGAAGGAGAGATTGCGAAAGCGGAGAAGATCATTAACTCGGTTATTCGCATCCTTGAGCGAGGCGACCACAAGGCGTTGCTTGCACAGGCTCTGACAACCCGCGGAGTCGCATTATCCAGACTGGGCCGATGGATAGAAGCGTTTGCGTCTTTCGAACGTGCAATCGATATCGCTGAGCAGGCCGGTGATTTTGAGAAGGCAGGTCTAGCTGCCCTGGCGTTGATTGAAGAGCTCCCTGAGCACCTAAGTGAGAACGAGTTGTGCCTCATTCTTGAACGTGCCCGTGGTTTTCTGAAATACACGCAGAACACCGCGACACTGCGACGTTTGACTGAATGTGCCTGGCATGCGTTATCAACTATTCATACCACACGGCCTGACTGGACCACTTTCTCACTGACGGAAACTTTACGCCGTCATGAGGCTCGGTTTATTCAAATGGCGCTTGAAGACTGCGGCGGCTCGGTTACCAAGGCGGCAAGTTTGCTGGGCCTTCCCGGTCATCAAAGTTTGAATTTCATATTGCAAAATCGCCACCCGGAACTTCTCAGCGCCCGCACTCCGATAAAGCGCAGGCGACGAAGTACATTGAAGCTGGTCGAACCCGGAGGTGGAAACGGCAAGCCGGATGAGTAAATAACGATTTTCTCCCGCGCAAGTGAATACCACGTCCTCGCATTAACGTGGGCAGAGGGCCGGAACGAACGCCCAGAACGAACCGGCCCGTTGCGCGCTGAGTCAGTTTTCAATTGTGTTCTCACGGGAGAGCATGCATCTTCACACAACGCCTCTCCCGCCCACACTGTGTCAATCGTGTGTAGTGTGCTTTTGTGCCTCTTTGTGGCTAAAATGAGGCCGCATGGAACAACGGAAGCCCACGCGGCTAATTGTAGGGATCACCGGGGCGACTGGAACAATCTTTGGTGTGCGACTTTTGCAGATGCTGCACGGGTCGGGAGTCGAGACGCATCTCGTTGTGAGTAAGTGGGCGGCGCGCACACTCACACATGAAACCACGCACTCACTCAAGTACGTACAAAGCCTCGCGACACAGAACTACGGTATCGGTGCGCAGGGCGCCGCGATATCGAGCGGCTCGTTTGTAACACTCGGAATGGTGATCGCGCCGTGCAGCATGCGCACGCTCGCAGCGATCGCGCATGGACTCGGCGACAACCTGATTCACCGCGCTGCCGACGTGATTCTCAAAGAGCGACGCAAGCTCGTGCTCGTCGTGCGGGAGTCGCCGTTCAACGAAATCCATCTCGAGAACATGTTGAAACTGGCGCGCATGGGCGTGGTGATTCTTCCGCCAGTGCCCGCGTTCTACAATAATCCTCAAAATCTCGACGACATGATCAATCACATCACGATGCGCGTGATCGATCAGTTTGATATCCATCTAGACGTGATGAATCGCTGGGATGGCGTGTTGCTGGACAGAAAGCGATCGACGGAAGCAGAGTAGGAGAATAAGTCATGGGTGAAATGGTCCAATTCCCGTTTGCCGGCGGAAACACTGGCGGATATCTCGCGACACCGAAGCAGGGCAGCGGCCCAGGCGTTATCGTGATTCAGGAGTGGTGGGGACTCGTTGATCATATCAAAGACGTTTGCGATCGATTTGCTGATGAGGGCTTCGTCGCGCTCGCACCCGATCTCTATCACGGGAAGTCGACTAAGTCTCCAGACGAAGCCGGCAAGCTAATGATGGCGATGCGGATCGACGAGGCTGAAAGAGATCTCAGCGCTGCCGTTCAGTATCTTTCAACGCAAGACTCAACTACGAGCGAAAAGGTTGGCGTCGTTGGCTTCTGCATGGGGGGCGCGCTCTCGCTCTACACAGCGACAAAGAACGACAAGGTTGGCGCGTGTGTTGTTTTTTATGGTGGACATCCGAAAGTGAAACCGGATTTGCCTAACCTTCACGCTCCAGTGCTGGGTCTTTATGGTGAGAACGACAAGGGCGTTAATCCCGATGTGGTTCGTAAGTTGGAGCGCGATGTGAAAGCGCTCGGCAAACCGATTGAGGTCATAATTTACCCCGGCGCCGATCACGCCTTCTTTAACGATCAGCGCCCGCAGGTTTATAACGCCGAAGCTGCAACCGATGCGTGGCGGCGCACAATCGCGTTCCTTCGCGAGCATTTATCGGTGTAATCCGTGTTAATCTGTGGCGAATAAACCATAGGTCCGTCTCTACAAGCTCCATCTCTATCACAACCAAGAGGAAACTGTTTATGACCATGTCTTCGTGCGTATTGACTGTGATCACGGTCCTGTTTCTACTGCCGCTGCGCGTAGTTGCGCAGGAACCGCCACGGCCGCCAGCGTCACCATCGCCAGCTCCAACCGCAACAGCGAGCCCTTCGCCAACACCAACGCCCGAAGCATCACCAACACCGCGCGATCCGATGTCGACGCCGACGTTCAACGGACTCAGGATGCGCTCGATTGGTCCAGCCTTCACTTCCGGACGCGTGGTTGGCTTCGCCGTCGATCCGACAAACATTACGCGTTACTACGTTGCGGTCGCGTCAGGCGGTGTTTGGAAGACAGTCAACTCAGGCATCACGTGGACGCCGATCTTCGATAACGAAGGCTCTTACTCGATCGGCGCCATCACGCTCGATCCCAAGAACCCGCTGACTGTGTGGGTCGGCACTGGGGAGAACAACAGTCAGCGCAGCGTCTCGTACGGTAACGGAGTTTATAAGTCGGAGGACGGCGGTCGAACGTGGCGAAACGTCGGTCTCAGAACTTCCGAACACATCGGCCGCATCGCGATCGATCCGAAAGACTCGAACATCGTGTACATCGCGTCGCAAGGCCCGCTCTGGGGACCGGGGGGTGAGCGCGGACTCTACAAAACTACAGACGGCGGGAAGACCTGGAAGAGCATTCTCAACATCAGCGAAAACACGGGTGTCACCGACGTCGTGATCGATCCAAACGATCCAAACACGATCTACTGCGCTTCGTATCAACGACGCCGTCACTTCTACACACTCATCAACGGCGGTCCGGAAAGCGCGATCTACAAATCGACAGACGCAGGCGCAACCTGGAACAAACTGCGCGCCGGATTGCCAACAGTTGAGATGGGCCGCATCGGACTCGCGATCTCGCCGGTTGACTCAAACGTGGTCTACGCGACGGTCGAAGCCGCCGATCGCAAAGGCGGAATCTTTCGTTCGAGCGATCGCGGCGGTAGTTGGGAGCGCCGCAACGAGTATGACACCACCGCGATGTATTACGCGCGCATCGTTGCCGATCCGAAAGACGTCGATCGCATCTACATCATGAACGTCTTCCTGATGGTTTCAGACGACGGTGGCCGCACATTGCGACGGCTCGGTGAGAAAAACAAGCACGTCGACAATCACGAGATCTGGATCGATCCGGCGAATACGGAACATTACCTCGTCGGGTGTGATGGTGGCATTTACGAGAGCTACGATCGTGGCCAGAACTGGGACTTCAAACAGAACCTGCCGGTGCCGCAGTTTTACGACATCACCACCGACAACGCGAAACCTTTCTACAACATCTACGGCGGCACGCAGGACAACTTCAGTTTCGGTGGTCCATCGCGCACACGCAGCGCCTCCGGCATCGTTAACTCTGACTGGTTTGTCACAAACGGCGGCGACGGCTTCCGTTCGCAAGTCGATCCGGAAGATCCGAATACGGTTTACGCGTCGTTACAGCACGGCGTGATCGTACGTTTCGACAAGCGCACCGGCGAACGCATCGGCATTCAACCGCAGCCGGGTCGCGACGAAGATCCGCCGCGTTGGAACTGGGACACGCCATTCATCGTCAGCCCGCACCTACACACACGTCTCTACATTGCTTCGGACAAGCTCTATCGCAGCGACGATCGTGGTGACACGTGGACTGTGATCAGCGGTCAGCTCTCCCGCGCACTCGACCGCGACAAGCTGCCGGTGATGGGAAGGATCTGGAGCATCGACGCGGTTGCCAAAAACGCTTCGACAGCGTTTTACGGTAACGCCTCGGCGCTTGCTGAGTCGCAGAAGAAAGACGGTCTGATCTACGTCGGCACTGACGATGGTCTCTTGCAAATTACTGAAGACGGCGGCAAGAGCTGGCGCAAGATCGACAAGTTTCCGGGCGTCGGTGACATGTCTTACGTCAGCCGCATCATCACGTCCAATTACGATGCAAACACGGCGTATGTGGCTTTCGAGAATCACCAGAACGCCGATTTCAAACCTTATCTCTTGAAGACGACCGACGCGGGACGAACGTGGACTTCTATCGTTGGGAACCTGCCGAAGAATGGACCAGTTTGGGCTGTGGCGGAAGATCATGTGAACCCCAACCTGCTTTTTACTGGTACGGAGTTTGGTCTGTTCTTCTCCGTTGACGGCGGCCAGAAGTGGATTCAACTCAAAGGCGGAATGCCGACGATCGCCGTCCGCGACCTGAATATCCAGAAGCGAGAAAACGATCTCGTCATCGGGACATTTGGTCGTGGCATTTACATTCTCGATAACTACACACCGCTACGTTCGATCAAGCCAGAAATGCTGCGACAGGAAGCCGCCGTGTTTCCGGTGAAGGACGCGTTAATGTACATCCAGTCGCAGCCACTCGGCGGCCGCGGCAAGAGTTTCCAGGGCGAACGCTTCTATACCGCTGACAATCCGCCGTTCGGCGCGACCGTCACGTGGTATTTGAAGGAAGCGATCAAGACGAAGAAAGAGAAACGTCAGGAGAGCGAACGCGAGGCTGAACGAAGAAAGGCGCCGGTTGATTGGCCCACGAGCGCCGAGCTGCGCGCTGAAGAAGAGGAAGAAGCGCCGACGATCATCGTCACGATCACTGACTCGTCTGACAACGTCGTGCGGCGACTGACTGGACCCATCGGCGGTGGAATTCAGCGACTGACGTGGGACCTGCGTTATCCCGCTGCAAACCTTTCCGCTCCGCCACCGCCTGATGCGGATTTCGATTTCGAGCCGCCGTCTGGTGCACTCGTGATGCCGGGCACGTACAAAGCCACCGTCGCGAAGCGTGTTGATGGTGTTGTTACACAGCTTGGTCCACCGCAGCAGTTTCAGGTCGTGGTCGAGGGACAGGAAAACATGTCATCCTCCGACCAAACGGCGCTTGTGGAGTTTCAGACGAAAGCGATGCGTCTACAACGTGCTGCTACGGGTGCGACACAGGCCGCCACCCAGCTCAGACCGCGACTCGCGGCAATCAAACGCGCGATTGCGGAAACGCCGTCACTGCCGCAGCGTTTGCAGGATGAGGCGACTGCGTTGGATCGACGCACCAACGAGATCCTGCGCGCGTTGAGTGGTGACGCGGCGGCGCGGCAACGCAACATCAACACGCCTCCGTCGATCAACGATCGCATCGGATACGTTGTTGGCGCGCAACGCATGTCGATCTCGCGTCCGACTCAGACTCAGATCGCGCAATACAATGCCGCCGCGCAGGACTTCGAGAGTGTCTTGGGGCAGTTGCGGCAGTTAATCGAAGTCGACTTGGACAAGCTCGAGAAACAACTCGAAGCCGCAGGCGCACCATGGACACCGGGCCGCGTTCCTGAGTGGAAGAATCAGTAAAAGAATAAGGAGCTGTGAATGAGACGTCTCGGGATCTTGTTATTGCTGCTGTTCTTCTGCACGACTCTTCAGGCCCAGAAAATCTCCGAGAAAGTCGCGGGCATGGAGAAGTTTCCCGGCTTCTTCCCATTTTACTGGGACGCAAAAGCCGGAAAGATCTGGCTCGAGATCGACAAGTGGAACACTGAATTCCTCTACGTCGAATCGCTACCCGCAGGCATCGGCTCAAACGACATCGGTCTCGATCGCGGTCAACTCGGCAACAGCGCTATCGTCCGTTTTGATCGTACTGGACCACGCGTGTTGCTGGTCGCGCCGAACTACAACTTCCGCGCGATCAGTAACAACGCTGACGAACGTCTCGCCGTCCGTGATGCGTTTGCGGAGTCGACTTTGTGGGGCTTCGAAGTCGCCGCCGAAGAAGGCAGTCGCGTGCTGGTTGACGCTACAAGGTTTTATTTGCGCGACGTACACCATGTCACGCAAACACTTCAACGCGGACAGCAGGGAACTTACCGGCTCGATGAATCGCGCAGCGCTTTCTATCTTCCCAACACAAAAAACTTTCCGCAGAACACGGAAGTTGAAACCACGCTGACGTTCACAGGCGAGCCCACGGGCCAATATGTTCGAGAAGTCGTGCCGGTGCCTGAAGCAATCACGGTTCGTGAGCGTCATTCCTTTGTGCAACTGCCGGGGGCGGGATTCAAGCCGCGCGTATTCGATCCACGCGCCGGTTACTTCGGCATCGACTTCATGGACTTCGCGACGCCGATCGAGGACCCGATCACGAAGCGCCTGATGGCGCGTCATCGTTTGCAAAAGAAAGATCCGAGTGCGCGCGTGAGTGAAGCCGTGAAGCCGATTGTCTATTACGTGGACCGCGGCGCGCCCGAGCCGGTGCGCTCGGCCTTGGTCGAAGGCGCGCGCTGGTGGAACCAGGCGTTCGAGGCGATTGGTTACAAGGACGCATTTCGTGTCGAGGTCATGCCTGCCGACGTCGATCCGATGGACGTGCGTTACAACGTGATTCAGTGGGTGCATCGCTCGGCGCGCGGCTGGTCCTACGGAAACTCGCTCACCGATCCGCGCACCGGTGAGATCATTCAGGGCCGTGTTTCGCTCGGCTCATTACGCGATCGCCAGGACTTTCTGATTGCCGAAGGTTTGCTCGCGCCGTACGACAAAACCAACACCGCTTCGCCGAAACTTCTCGAGATGGTACTGGCGCGCTTGCGACAACTTTCAGCACACGAAGTGGGCCACACGCTCGGACTACAACACAACTACGCTGCGAGCCCGGTTGGTCGAGCGTCGGTGATGGACTATCCCGCACCGCGCGCGAAGCTCGGTCCGGATGGAGTTCCTGATCTGTCTGATGCATACGCGAAAGGCATCGGTGAGTGGGACAAAGTCGCGATTGCTTATGGCTACCAGGACTTCGCTCCCGGCACCGACGAAAACGCCGCCCTCGATCGCACGTTGAGCGACGCATTTACACGTGGTCTCATGTACCTGACCGATCAGGACGCACGACCGCCGAGCAGCGCGAGCTCGGTGGCCCATCTCTGGGACAACGGTACAAACGCGATCGACGAGCTCGGAAACGTGATGAAGGTGCGTGCCGCAGCGCTCCGGCGCTTCGGCGAGAACAACATTCGCGAAGGCGCGCCGATGGCGACGATCGAAGACGTGCTTGTGCCGATCTACATGTATCACCGGTACCAGGTTGAAGCTGCTGCGAAGGTGATTGGCGGGCAGGACTACACGTTCAGCGTGAAAGGCAAGGGCGATCGCAATCCGCAGATCGTCGCGCCGGAAGAACAGCGACGCGCACTCGCTGCCGTGCTCGAGACGATCAAGCCGGATGCGCTTGCACTGCCGGAGACGTTATTGCGTTTGATTCCGCCGCGGCCGGTTGGTTACCAACGGACGCGCGAGGACTTTCGTATTCGCACGCAGCCAGTGTTTGACGCGCTTGCGCCCGCGGAGGCAGTTGCCGATCATGTCAGCGGATTTCTTTTGAATCAGGAACGGGCCGCGCGTCTGGTCCAGTTTCACGCGCGCGATCCGCGTAATCCGGGTCTCACGGAAGTGATCGATAAATTACTCGCCTCGACGTGGAAAGCGCCTACAGCTACGGGTTACGCGGGTGAGATCCAGCACACAGTCGACATGGTGATACTTTCTGATCTGATGGCGCTGGCTGCTGGCGAGCGGGCGTCGAATCAGGTGCGGGCAATCGCGTCGTGGAAGCTGGACCAGCTAAAGACTTGGCTGACGGCGCAGAGTCGTTTCCCGGTTGATGAAAACCAGCGTGCGTTTCTGTTTTATTCGATCGAGCAGATCAAGCGTTTCCAGGAAGATCCGAAGAAGGCGAACATCACGCCGACACAGCAACCGCCCGACGGCCAACCGATCGGCATGGACTGGTGGTCGCGCGCAGACGACGATTGCAGCCACAGGTGGTAAGGTTTCTTCTCTGTGCAACCTCTGTGTTCTCTGTGTCTCTGTGGTTATTCCCTTCTAAGAAACAGCTAACCACAGAGACACAGAGAACACAGAGGTTGCACGAAGAGTCTGAAACCTTTCTGCGAGCAAATAAGTACGATAGCATTAACATTTTATGCAGGTACCCGAAGAATACGTTGGTGAGTTGCTTGACGAGAAGTACCGTCTCGAACACCTGCTCGGAAAGGGCGGGATGGGCGCCGTCTACCTCGCCACACACCTCGGCACCGAGCGTTACGTTGCGCTAAAACTCATCTCGCCTCAGTTCATGCGCAACAACGAATTCGTCGAGCGCTTCAAACGCGAAGCGCGCGCCGCCGGACGCCTGCGCCATCCGAACGTAGTTGACGTAACTGATTTCGGTTTTGCGCGCGTGAAAGCAGGGCAGGTTGCATACCTCGTGATGGAGTATCTCGACGGTTGCACGCTCGGGGATGTTCTCGCGGAAGAGAAGCGCCTGCCGCTCGAATGGGTCGCTGACATTCTCGATCAGGTGTGCTCCGCCGTTCACGAAGCACACCAGCAGGGCATCATCCATCGCGACTTGAAGCCTGACAACATCTGGCTCGAGCCGAATCGTCTTGGTAGTTATCGCGTCAAAGTTCTCGATTTCGGTATCGCGAAGCTCGGTGAAGCAGGTGCGCCACCGGCTGACGACGATCCGGCGCTCACGATCATCGACGACGTCGCTGCTGCTGCGGCACTCGAGAACGATACCATCATGCGACTGGGCGGTGAGGAGGCCGGCGCACAACACTTCAAAGCGAAGGGCGAGGCCGTTAGTACAGTTCTTCAGGATCCGCTGACGAATCCTCTGCTCGATCACACAGATCATGCGGATGATGACGGCACGCTGCTCTTCGATCAGAAAACATATAGCGGGGGACGACACACCGCGCACATCGCGACTTCTCCGCAAGGGGCCGCGTTGACGCGTGTCGGCGCGATCATGGGCACGCCGCTTTACATGTCGCCCGAGCAGTGTGGTGGTGGCCACGTCGACACGCGTTCAGACATTTATAGTCTCGGCGTCATCGCTTACCAGATGCTCGCGGGTGAGCCGCCATTTGCGGGCAACACTTCCACAGTGATGCGTGCGCATCGCGACCAGACGCCACAACAGCTCCGTGAGCGTAACACCAAGATCCCGAAGCGTGCCGCGAAGATCGTGATGTCCGCGCTCTCGAAGGACCCGGGAGAGCGCCCGCAGACTGCGTTTGCATTTTCGAGTGCGGTGCGGGCAGAAAGCGAAGGTGTTGGAGCGCTGTATCGTCGCGCCTTTGCTCTTTACAGCGAATACTTTCCGAAGTTTATAAAGCTCAGCCTGCTCGCGTATCTGCCGGTGATCATCACGAGTATTCTGCTGATAGCTGTGTCCTACTGGTACAAGCATTGGCCGCCAGTTGGAACACTCCACAAGGTAGTGGTGTACTCGGCGCTGGGAATTCTGGGGTTGTTGAAGTTTCTGGCGGGCACTATTTCCGGCGGTGTTATCTCGGGAGTGACGGCGATAATCATTGTACAACTGACTGCAGCGCCTTTGCGGCCGGTGAAGTTGCGCGAGGCGTTCGTGCTTTTGCGCAAGCGCTGGCGTCCTTTTCTCAAAACGCTGATCCGGGTGACACTGTGGATCTTGCTCGGGATAATCCTGCTGATCATTCCGGGCATGGTGATGTGGATGCGTTATTCACTCTATGCTCCGGTGGTGCTCATTGAGGGACTGGAAGGCAAAGCTGCGATGCGACGCGCGCGCGAGCTTGCGTCACGCTCTTGGAAGACGGTTATCGTGGTGGCGATACTGCAGTTTCTAATCCCGGCGATTGTCAGTGCCTGTGTCGGCTTTATGGCTGGAAGAGCGAAGGCCACGAATCAGAACACACCTTCCGCGCAGGTTGTTCAGCAGGTTCTTGAGCTTGCAAACATCTTCGTGATCCCACTGATCTCGATTGTCCCGGCACTGCTTTACGTCAAGATGCGCCAGCTCGGAGGCGAGTCTTTGGCCAGCGTCTGGACGCAAATCGAAGAAGGCGAAGGAAAACAGAGCGCCTGGCAACAGCGCATGCGCACCCGCCTCAGCCTGCACACCCCCACCACGGGCCAACGGACCACCGGCGCTTAGGCGAGAACACAAACATAAAGTAGTGGTTCAGTTTGAAAAACGCCCAAGGCGTTGGCTAATTTTAGCCCAGGGTTGACAAACCTGGGTTATAACCAAACGATGAAATTGAACCCTCCTAAGGAACTCCGAGGGTAACGTTAGTTAAGTCAACGAGTTGAAAGCCTAGTAGCCGAGCTTTTTTCTGCAAAGATTTGAGAACGTTCGCGCGATACCGGGCTTCATATTGATTTTGCCCAATGTCGCTGTATT
>DASYFE010000081.1:0-11510 GCA_036498585.1 Pyrinomonadaceae bacterium
AGTTGCGAGTTCGAGCCTCGTCGCCCGCTCCAGATTTACTGAGTAATTCTTAGTCCTCGATTGCAAACGTTAGAGAAACGTTAACATGATTTGATCGTCGGCAAAGTGTTACCGCAGTTGTAACAACCGAACGTCCAGAACTCGATCAAAACAACGCGTCCGTGCAGGCTCTTGAGTGTAAGCGGTTCGGAATTGATCCAGGCGCCGTTCGCGAGCTCAGGAGCGACCGGCGCTTTACTTTCCTCAGTCAGCGTCCGTGACGGAATCATTTGTTCTCCAGATGTCAGACGTGAAATACCCATGCTTAAAACACCCAGCGGTCCCGCACCCGTTACATAACTAATCGTCACGATCACAATCAAGACGATGATTAGCAATGAGCCGAAAATAATTGACTGTCGATACATGGCCTTTTACTTTAGCGCTGAAAAGGTGGTTGGGTCCATGAAGTAGCTGTCGATATGTTCTGCCAGTGGTCCATTAACTTCCGAATCAGCTTTAACCTTCTTCCATTCCGGATCGGCCTGGAACGCGGCCCAATTCTTTTTGGCTTCCTCGCGGCTCGGATGTTCAAGGATGTACACAAAGAGGTTTTGCGAGTACGGCGAATCTTCCGGACGCCAGTAACCGATACTCTTCATGTTGTGTCGCTTGAAAATAGCGTTTGTATGATCGCCGAAGCGGGCAATCAAAGCATCCATCTTGCCCTCGTTAACGCGATATAGGCGCAGCTCGTAAACGTGATGCGAGGCATTCGATGCGGCAAGGCTGCTGAAACCCGCTGTCACTGCGACGCCGGCGATAAACGAGAGAATCAAGGTCAATTTTGATTTTGGCATAGTCGAAGTACACCACTGTAAATTAGGCGAATCTATTATACGAAGGTATAGGTCAAACGGCTTTGCCCGAAAAGTCGTTACACATGCTCTTCTCTGTGCAACCTCTGCGTTCTCTGTGCCTCTGTGGTTGAGATTGCTTAGGAAAAATAACCACAGAGACACAGAGAACGCAGAGGCTGCACGGAGAAATCAGACTTTTCGGGCAAAGCCAGTCAATACTTTAGTATAAGTAACACCAACTTGACTTGGCTTTTCGGCGGCATAGAGGCATCCTCACGCCATGCAC
Organism: Pyrinomonadaceae bacterium; assembly: GCA_036498585.1. Classification (GTDB taxonomy): domain Bacteria; phylum Acidobacteriota; class Blastocatellia; order Pyrinomonadales; family Pyrinomonadaceae; genus PSRF01. Next base: position 1,126 of record DASYFE010000081.1, read on the forward strand.
CCGCGCCCTGAAAAGAATATTCAGCTCAACGCTCCACACCGGCGAAAAATCCATGGCACAAAAATGATGGTTAAAGAAAGGAACAATCATGGCTGAGGTCGATCAGTCCCGGCGGACGTTTCTAATGACGAGCGGAACCACCGCGGCAGCGGGCGTGATCTCCGCGTACCTGCCGGGTGAACCAACGTCCGAAAGTGAAGTCAGTGGGCCGGCTATCGAAGGCGCGGTTCCGATCACGTTGCGCATTAATGGCAAGGACCACAAATTAAGCATCGATCCGCGCACCACGCTACTCGATTGCATACGCGAAACGGTTGTGCTCACGGGAACGAAGAAGGGCTGCGACCACGGGCAATGCGGCGCGTGCACGGTCCATGTCAATGGCAAGCGCGTGCTCTCTTGTCTCAACCTCGCACTCATGCACGATGGAAACGAGGTCACGACCATCGAAGGACTCGGCACGCCAGACGCGCTGCACCCAATGCAAAAGGCTTTTCTTGATTGCGATGGCTATCAATGCGGCTACTGCACGTCAGGACAAATCATGTCGGCAGTGGCGCTTCTCAAGGAGCCGTGCGGTCCCGAAGATGCGGCTGTGAAGGAGCTGATGAGCGGCAACATCTGCCGCTGCGGCGCGTACGCGAACATCGTCCAAGCGATCCAACAGGTTCGAAAAGGCACTTAAAACCAGGAGAGATCATGCATACCTTCGAATTCATTCGGCCACCAGATTCAGCCGCCGCCATCGCCGCCGCCGCACAATCGAAGACGGCGCAACAAGGCGCGGACGTGCGATTCATGGGGGGCGGCACAACGCTGATCGATCTCATGAAGCTGAATGTCGAGACGCCCGATCGCGTGCTCGACATCAATCGTCTGCCACTCGACAAGATCGAAGTCATGCCCGATGGCGGATTAAAGATCGGCGCGACTGCGCGCAACTCGGATCTCGCCTATCACGCAAAAGTGCAGAGCGATTATTCAGTGTTGTCGCAAGCGATCCTGCAAGGCGCGTCCGCGCAGATCCGCAACATGGCGACTGTTGCCGGGAACCTGTTGCAACGCACCCGCTGCGTTTACTTCCGCGACACGGCAATGGCGTGCAACAAACGCGAGCCCGGCACAGGATGTCCAGCGATCACGGGCCACAATCGCACTCTCGCCATCTTCGGCGCGAGTGAGCACTGCATTGCGACCAATCCGTCAGACATGTGCATCGCTTTGGCAGCGTTGGAAGCGACGGTCCACATTCAAGGGCCGAAAGGTACACGCGCAGTCGCGTTCGGCGATTTTCATGTTCTGCCCGGCAATACACCGCAGCGTGAAACCGTGCTCGAGCCGGGCGATCTCATCACTCATGTCACGCTCCCGCCGCCAATCACCGGCAGCAAGCAGCACTATTTGAAATTGCGCGATCGCGCGTCTTACGAATTCGCTCTGGCGTCGGCGGCAATAGTGCTGACGATCGCGGGCGGCAAGATCACGCGAGCGCGCATCGCACTCGGCGGAGTGGGGACAAAACCATGGCGCTCGCCCGAAGCCGAAGCCGCACTAACCGGCAAGGCCGCAAACGACGCGACTTTCCGCCAGGCGGCTGAAGCAGCGTTGCAAGGGGCAAAGCCGCAAAGCGAAAACAAATTCAAGATCGAACTGGCGAAGCGTTGCATCGCATACGCACTTCGCACGGCCGCCGCAGCCTGATTTGAGGAGCAAACCATGGCGAATACACAACCCACTCCGATCGGACGCGACACACTGCGCATCGATGGTCCACGCAAAGTCACCGGACTGGCCCAGTACACTTCCGATTTCAACTTCCCGGGAATGCTCTACGCCATTCCGGTGGAAGCGACGATCGCGAATGGCAAATTGGTCGCACTCGATTCGGCGGCGGCTGAGAAGATGCCGGGCGTACGTGCGGTCTTTCATCGGGCCAATATCGGCAAGATCTTTCGATCCACTCCAGCGCCGGGCTTTGAGCGCGTCTGTCTCGAGCGCCGACCGCCGTTCGAAGACGATGTAATCCGATACTACGGCCAGTACATCGCTCTCGTTGTGGCTGACACTTTCGAAACCGCGAAGGCTGCAGCGGATGCAGTCCGCGCGACCTACACGAAAGAAAAACACAATGTTGAGTCGCACCTCGAAGCAGGCGACGATCCTGACGTCGTCTTCACCGGCTATGGACCAGTGCCGCGATTGCAAAGTCACCGCGGCGATCCGGACGCCGCGTTCGCCAGCGCGCCCGTCAAGCTCGACGAGACTTACGGCACGCCGGCTGAAACGCACAATCCGCTCGAGCTGCACGCCACCACCGCGATGTGGGATGGCGACATACTGACGCTCTACGACTCAACCCAGGGCGTCGTCAACATGCGTAGCGTGATGGCGCAGATGTTCGGTCTTCCGAAGGAGAACGTGCGCGTGATCGCTAAGTTTCTCGGTTCCGGATTCGGCGGCAAGCTCTATCCGTGGTCGCACGTTTCGCTCGCGGCTGCTGCGGCGCGTCAGGTAGGTAAACCGGTGAAGCTGGTCGTGAGTCGTAAGATGATGTTCCAGACCGTCGGGCACCGCGCGCATACGCAACAGCGCATGCGTCTCGGCGCAACGCGCGAGGGCAAGCTCGTCTCACTGCAGCACGATTACGTCTACGACCTGTCGATGAACGACCATTATCATGAGGATTGTGGTGAAGCGACGGCTTTTCATTACAGCGTTCCGAACCTGCGCGTGGCCTGGGGTCGTGCGCGCCGCAACATCGGCGCGACTGCCGACATGCGTGGCCCAGGCGCGGTGCCCGGGCTCTACGCGACTGAATCGGCAATGAACGAAATGGCCGATCGACTGAAAATCGATCCGGTGCAGTTTCGTCTTCTAAACGAACCGGGGCTCGACGAGTCAAACAACCTTCAGTTTTCATCACGACACTACGTCGAGTGTTTGAATCTTGGCGCGGAGAAGTTTGGCTGGTCCAAACGCAATCCGGCGGTTGGGTCGATGAAGCGAGACGGCCTGACGTTGGGTTGGGGCATGGCTGGTGCGGCGTGGATAGCAGGACGATTCGCAGCCGCTGCGAACCTGCAATTGCGCGACGACGGAACTGTGCGCATTGCGTGTGGAACGCAGGACATCGGCACGGGCACGTACACGATCCTCGCGCAGCTCGCGTCGGAGAAGACCGGGGTGCCACTCGAGAAGATCGAAGTCGAGCTGGGCGACAGTGCGCTTCCGGATGGTCCGATCTCGGGTGGTTCCCTTGCTACGAGCTCGGTGATCCCGGCTGTCTTTAAAGCTGCCGACCAGGCGATCACGTCGTTGATGATCATTGCCGTCACGACTCAGGGCTCGCCTTTCTTCGGACGCAAACCCGAGGATCTTGCGCTTGAAGGTGGTCGCATCTTTGTCAAAGCTGAAGGTGTCGCGAAGGGAGTTCCGTTCGGCGATGTGCTGCGCGGAGCGAATGCGCGGCTGGTCGCAGGCAGCGGCAGTGGTGAGCAGACCGTTTTTGCGGGGGACGCAAAGTTTTCGATGCACTCGTTTGGGTGTCACTTTGCAGAGGTCACGTGGCAGGCAGAGATCGCGCGTCTGCGCGTGAGCCGTGTGGTGACGGTGATCGATGCCGGTCGGATCTTGAATCCACTCACAGGGCGTAATCAGATTCAGGGCGCTGTCGTGATGGGAATTGGGATGGCGCTGTTTGAAGAGTGCAGCTACGATCCGCAGAACGGTGCGCCCATCAACAGCAATCTCGCTGACTACATCATGACAGTGAACCTGGACGCGCCGCCAATCGACGTCCACTTTCTCGACTTTCCCGACAAAGAGATCAACGAGCTCGGCGCACGCGGCATCGGCGAGATCGGCCTCGCGGGCATCGCCGCCGCCATCACCGACGCCGTACACCACGTCACCGGCGTCCGCGTCCGCGATCTACCGGTGAAGATTGAAAACCTGCTTCTTTAACCTGCGAAGCAGGTGATAGCATAAAGCCTGGGGCGCCAGCCCCAGGATCACGAAACAAAAATATTTAGAGCCCGCGAAGCGGGCGACAGCCTGAGATGATTGCGCTGTCGCCCGCTTCGCGGGCTCAATCGTAATTCTTCAATTCGGATCCTGGGGCTGGCGCCCCAGGCTTTACGCTGTCACCTGCTTCGCAGGTTCTTCCGCAAACTCTCAATCCGAGCCCTAGCGCAGCAATGCGGTTGCCGACCAGAGCAGCGCCGCTTGGCCGTGTAAGTCTCCAACCCGGCGGGTGCGATCGATGTAGTACTTGAGTTGTGTTTGCTGGTCTGGTCCCACTTCGGCGTTTGCCTTGTTCGTCCCCACACACACGTCGCGCACATTTGCTGCTCCATCAACATGCGCCACCAGACCTAGCCAGGCTTTGCGTGCTGCTGGACCATAAGTCTTTGCCGGCAACCAGCCGTTCTTGACCCCCGTAACCATCGCAAACGTAAACATGCCGGTGCTCGAAGTCTCCGCCCACACTTCAGGATGATCGACGAGTTGACGCCAGAGTCCATCGTCAGCCTGATACTTGAGCAGCGACGCCATCATCTTTCGATAGCCTTCCAGTATGCGCGCGCGCTGCGGATGCTTCTTCGGCAGTGAACGCAGCAACTCAGCCATCCCCGCCGCCACCCAACCATTGCCGCGTCCCCAGTAAAAAGCCGAATCGGCCGCGTGAAAGAAGAGACCGTTTGGCTGTTGTAGCTTGTCGAGATACGCGGCCATCGTTAACGCGGCCCGATCGAGATACTTCCGATCGCGCGTCGCCCGGAACGCTTCCGCCTGCACCGCAGTGATCATGTACATGTCGTCAATCCAGTAGCGCGCCTCGGCAGTAATGCCATCCGGCGTTGTCTTGTCCCACTGATGGTCGGCTAGCCCGCGGCCCAAATCGAGATACTTCGGCTGTTTAGTTTGCAGATAGATCTCGAGCGGCACGAGACCAAACACACGCATGTCGACGTGCGCCTCCTGCGAGATCCATTGCGCATGTTCACCTAACAAAGGATCGAATTTTTCGATCAGCCGTTTGCGCAGGTCCTGATCGTTTGTGAGTTGGGCCACGGTGAGCGATCCATACCAGGAGCACACCTCGGGATAGATCACGTACTTTCGTTTACCCTCTTCAACTTCCAACTTGCGCGCAATGAAATTCTCCGCCACGCGGCGTCCTATTTCCTGCGGCGAGGTTCCTGCCGGCCACTTTTTGAAGTAACTCTGTGCCTGCGTCTGAACGGCAGCCGACACGAACATAGTCAACACGATGAACTGCGCAAATCGCTTGTTTAGTCGCAACAAAGTAATCCTCCGATTAGGGATTTCTCTGTGCAACCTCTGTGTTCTCTGTGTCTCTGTGGTTAAGACTCACCACAGAGACACAGAGAACACAGAGGTTGCACAGAGAAGAAGCTGAAGTTAAGACATTACAGAACTGCGAAATGGCTTCACTACTATCTCAACGGTTTTCGAACCGAGCGTCGCGTGGGTTGCGGTCAGCCGTACGAGGCCCGCGCTTGTCTTCGTCTTTATCCAAACCGCGCCCACGCCACCGAACAGTGCGAACGGGTTTTCACCGATGATTTCGGCAGGCCCTTGCAGACTCAGCGAAATCGCCGCGTTGGCAAACGGCCGGACCGCGCCGAATTCATCCGTGACTTTCAACACAACGCGCGTCGCATCGATGCCGTCGCCGATCAACTCGCGATCGTCAGGCTCGACGAGAAGTTGCTGGTCCACACCTTTGCCGGACATCATTTTGGTAATCACAACTTTGCCGCCAATGTAACCCTCGATCTTCAGATCGCCCCAACCGCGGCCGAGGGCCGAGCGAATGTTCACGACAAACGGCGGGTGCGCGAGATTGCCGAAGTTCTCCTTGTCCGGATCGACGTCCGCCACCAGACGATTGCCGATGTAGATCTTCAGGTGCTCGCAGTTCGAGCAAACCATCGCGATGTTGAAGCTCTCATTGCGGTCACCGCGCGCCCAGTCAAACGCGGGCTCCAGCACGATCTCCTCTTTTGGATCACATTGCGACTTGTAAAGACCAGCAGCCGGCTTCGGAATCCGAAAGATGTCCGAGACGCCGTGATAGCAAACACGATCGCCCGAGCAAAAATTCGCGTGCGTGTTGTAATCAAACGCGCACCAGCCGATGCCGCCCGCATAACGTTTGTCCGACGCGAGCTGGTTGTGGACGCGCGCGTGGCGCATGGTGTGCTCGGTGAGGCGCTCGATGTTGTCGTTGCGCTTCGTGGGGTACATGTGGCCGATGAATTCCGTGTTGAGATAGAGGGTGCGATTCGGCGGCCGTAGCGGAATCTGAAAGTCGTTCATCGTAAACACGTCTTCGAGCTGTTCCGAGTCGTACTTGTAACGAATACCGCCGGTCGGCCGCGAGTCGTCGAGCTCGTGCGCGAGCTTGTTTGTGCGCGTGTAGAAATCGTGATCGTCCTGCGACTCGTTGACGCGCACGCCCCAGAGAATGATCGACGGATGATTCCAGTCGCGACGCACCATGCGTTCAACGTTATCGACTGCCAGATCTTTCCAACCGGCGTCGCCGATGTGTTGCCAACCCGGAATCTCCTCCAGCACGAGCAGGCCGTACTCGTCGCACGCATCAAGAAAGTGAGGCGACTGCGGATAGTGTGACGTGCGAACGATGTTGCACTTGAGCTCTTTGCGAAGAATCCAGGCGTCGCGACGCTGCACGCGCGCGGGCATCGCCTGGCCCACAAACGGAAATGTCTGATGACGATTGAGGCCGCGCAGTTTCAGGTGCTTGCCGTTCAGAAAGAACCCATCGGGAGTGAAGCGCGCGTCGCGAAAGCCGATTCGAGTCTCATAGTGATCGACGACTTTACCGTTTTCAGACAACTGTACGCGGACGTCGTAAAGCTTCGGCTGGTCGATGCTCCACAATTCGATCACGCCGAGATTGTTCAAGGTTATGTCGTAGTGTTGTTTGCGATTGGGAGTGAACGTGCTGCTGTTCGTCGCGACGACACGAGAACCATCACGCAACTCGGCAGCTACCTCGAGCGACCCGCCGGTCGCCTGGCTCTCGTCAAGAAACACGCGCACGTCGACTTTTCTGCCTGGTCCAAGCACATCCGCGGGCCGCGCGAAAACGTTTTCGATGAAAACCTTCGGCACGACGCGCAGGTTGACTTCGCGGTAGATTCCGCCGAACGTGAGGTAATCAATCTCGCCGCCAAATGGAGGAATGTCTTTCCGTTCTGTCGAATCCACTTCAACTGCGAGAACGTTGTCGCCCTTCCAGTTGAGGTGCGGCGTTAGCTCGAACGAAAACGGTGTGTAGCCACCGCGATATTCGCCGAGTCGCCGCCCGTTGATCCAGACCGTCGCTGCGGTCATCACGCCGCCAAAGTCAACGAACACTCGGGCGTCTTTCGTTTCGACGGGAAGTTTGAAGTGCCGCCGGTAGACCGAGACGAATTCATACTCTTTGTCGTCGAATCCGTGCCACGGCAGTAGCTTGTTCGTGTGCGGAATGGTGACTCGCTTAAAGCCCGCGTCACTGAAAACTGTCGCGGTGGCGCCAGGTTGCGCCTGTTCGCGATAAAGCCAGTTGTGATTGAGAAGATAAATGCGGGCGCGTGACGCCATTTGCGCACCGGCGCGCGCGGGAAACTTCGTCAGCATCGTCAATCCAGCGAGTCCGCTTCCAGCACTCTGAAGGAACCGCCGGCGGCCAAGTTTGTTTCGAGTCATGCTCATCTTTTGCCGTCTGTTGGTCCAGGCCAACGGTCTGTCCGAAAAGGAGCAGCCGGTAGTCCTGACTCATTGGTAAGATTTGGATGTCGCGGATTGTTATTGAAAGCGTAACGCACCGCCGCGGGCTGCGACACCGCGTCGGACCAGACTTCGATCCGATCTTTACTGACGATCTTCGCGTTGGCCCAATACCACTTGCCGTCAGCGCCGGCGATGGCAAACTCGTCGAGCTTATCGCCATCGCGAATCCGCAAACCATCACCCACCTGATCAAACTTGAGTACGGCTTTGTGCCCGGCGAACTTCGCCTCGCGAAAGACAGGACCAGACTTGGTCAGCTTGCGGCCGTAGACGTCCGCCATTGCCCAGAGGGCCATGCGCTTGCCGACGTCGAGTTTGTTCTTCGGATGAATGTCGCGCGCTTCGCCGATGTCGATCGTTACGATCAGACCGGTGTTTGCCACCGTCATCGCGGTGCGACGTTGTGCTTCACGTAAATGACTCCAGGCCTCGTCGGCGGGATCGGATTTCGCCTCGCGATAGTTTGGCAGTTGCACGATACCGAAAGGAAAATCACCTTCGGCCCAGCGCTCGCGCCAGGCTTTGATCATCACCGGCAAGAGAAGCTCGTATTGTTGCGCGCGCGCTTCGTTCGACTCGCCCTGGTACCAGATCGCGCCGCGAATCGAGTAGGGAACCAACGGCGCAATCATGCCGTCGTAAATGGAGGCGGCGATCCGATATTCGCGCAATGCATCCGGAACCGCGGGTGAAGGATTCGGACGCGCGCCTGCCGCCACTGCCTTGTCGGCGTCAGCTCGCCATTTCTTCAACGCTTCGTCATATGCGACGCGCACGCGTGGACGTTCCTCGTCCCAGATCTTCGTGCGCTCGACCGTGGGCCGTAGATCGTTGGACGCGAGCAGGTATTCAACCGGCGTCCATGCTTCGGCTTGCGAACCGCCGTATGAAGAATTGATCAATCCAATCGGCACGTGCAGTTCGTTTTCCAACTCAACACCGAAGTAGTATCCAGCCGCTGAAAATGCTTTCACTGTTTCTGGTGAGCAATCTTGCCACGTTGCGAGCGGCGGCGGCGCATGTTTGAAAGCGACCTGGCGACTGACGTTGAAGAGCCGAATCAGTGGGTGGTTTGCCTTTGCGATCGCTTCTTCACCGTTAGCAGTTTCGCTCAACAGGCGCTGCATGTTTGACTGGCCAGCGACGAGCCAGACCTCGCCGACAAGGATGTCTGTCAAGATGATCAAGTCCTTGCCTGAAATCATCATTTCCTGCGGGGTCGATGTCGCGCGCAGCGGATCGAGTTTGACGAGCCATTTGCCATTAGGTGTCGTAGTTGTTTTCTGTGACTGTCCGGCAAAGCGAACAGTCACAGTCTCGCCCGGCTCAGCCTGTCCCCAGATCGGGACCCGTTGCTTCTGTTGCAGCACCATTCCGCTCCTAATCACGTCCGGCAGAGATATGTTCGCGTGAACAGAAGGTGCCGCGAGCAGTAACAGCGCCAGCACGCACAATCGAACTGGTGGATAGTTTCCGGATCTACTCATTTTGAGTCAGTTCAGTTCAAATACGGTACTGGCCCCGTTTGAACGCCGAAGGCGTTGGCTAATGTCAGCCCAAGGTTGGAGCTTGCGACAACCTTGGGAACCATCACATCAAAAGCGTTCCAACCCTGAAAGGGTTCGCCAACCGCGGAACCCTTTCAGGGTTAATATCGAAATTAATTGCCGACCCAGGGTTCTCGCAAGCTCGAACCCTGGGCTGAAATTAGCGAACGCCTTCGGCGTTTTTGCCCTTCGGCGAAAGTTGCTTGCATGGCTCGCAGTGTTTCAATGTCTTGAGCCCGACGACGACTAGTTCTGCGTTTAGTTCAGCGCCTGCGGGGCTCGTATGCGTGTGGTCGGGGCCGAAGAGCTCTTGCACACGCTCCTGGCCCATCTGCTCGTAGCGATCGGCGATGATCCTCGTCAGATCGATGAATTGAACGTTTTGAGATCTGGCGACCTCCGCGGCCCATTGCCCGAACTTACCTGAGCCGCGTTCGACGCGACCGTCCTTCCAAATATTTCGTACCGTCAATGAAAGCAGAACCGGCACGGCGCCTTTCGCTCGTGTTTCGCTGATCATCTTGCGCAGGTACCAGCCGTACGTATGCACGACCTCATTTTTCTTTGTGAGCAGGTTGTCGATCTCTTCAGTCTCTTCGCCGATGCCGGGAACGGAGCCACGCGCGCGCGTTGTATCGTTTATTGCTCCAGCATCGTTGTGCCCAAACTGGATCAGAACGATGTCGCCGCGCTTCATCTCACTCAACACGTTGTCCCACAGACCTTCCGTGATGAACGTGCGACTGCTGCGTCCAGCGCGGGCTCGATTCAACACGTTGACCTTCGCCGTATCGAAATAGAAGATGAACGGATCGCCCCAACCGAGACCTCCGTCGGCGTGATTGTTGGCGGTTGAGTCACCGACTACGAAGATAGTGGGAAGTCTCGGATTGGCGGGCATTTGTTCTGCCGGAGTGTCAGGCGACTCTACGTTATCCGCGTTCGAGATTTTCAACGGCCCTTTAGTCTTGAGTCTCACGTTGCGCATCGTCCAGTTGCGCGCGTACT
>DASYFE010000082.1:0-6364 GCA_036498585.1 Pyrinomonadaceae bacterium
CGCCGCGCTCGCATCGTCGGGCTCATCGACTTCCTGCGTTACCTCGGACGACAGGGCTCACTCTACGTGCCGAGTGGTGAATATCGCTCCAGTGTTGCGTTCGAAGCGACTGACAATCGTCCCGTGCTCGAAGTGAAAATCAACGGGCAGAGGGAACCGCTCAAATTCGTGCTCGACACCGGATCGGGCATGTCGGTAGTTTCCGAACAGACTGCGAAACGTCTCGGTATGAAGCCGGTAGCAAAAGGCGGTCTCGCTCGGGCGGTCGGCGGCGGTGGCAAGTTTGAGATCGTCTATGGCTTTTTAGAATCGATCGAGATTGGGAATTCGAAGATCTCGAACGTACCGGTCTATATTCGAAAATTCTTCGACAGTCACCTTCCGGTTGATGGGTATCTGGGACTGTCGGTGGTCTCGAAGTTTCTAACTTCGATCGACTACGGCACGAGACGCATGTCGCTGGTTCGACAACAGCAGACGGAAGAAGTTGAAGCCTGGACCACAGTGCGTCGACCCGAACAATTTCAGGCGCTGATTCCGGTGTCGCCCAACGATGGCTCCGTTGAAGTTCCGCTACGAACAACGTCGAGCGGGTTCCTGAGTGGCGAGGTTGGACTTGACGGTTTCGATAAGAACGTTAACTTTATAATAGACACGGCGGCGAGTATCACCGTCATTTCGGAGAAGTTCTCGCAAGAGGAGCAACTTCTCGATCTGTTACAGCCTTCGAAGATGCGCGTCTTTGGAGCTGCGGGTGTGACGGAAGACGTGAAGCTGTTGCAACTGCCGCGACTGAGTTTGGGTTTGAGCCGGATGGAAAAGATCAACGCGGCGGTGCTCGATCTGGAACCGGTGAACGAGACTGCCGGGTTTACACAAAGCGGCATCTTAGGCGGAAACTTCCTGCGGCACTTCCGCATCTATTTTGACTTTGCAAGGGGAGCAATGCGTTTGGAACCTTTAAATCAGAAACCGAAGAACGTCGAGATTCTCAATCCGGAAGTGGTAGTAAGTCCATGAAGCAAGCTCTTTATCTGGAGACATCCGTGATTGGCGCTTACCTCGATAACGGTGAGCCGTTCCGGCGTGACTTGACGATCAGGTGGTGGGAGCACGAGATGCCCGACTATCGCGCGGTAGTTTCACCGCTCGTGTCGTCAGAGCTGTCGCGTTTGAAAGAACCGCATCGCACGTCGTACTTGAAACTGATCAGCAATCTCGAACAGGTTGATCTGACTGAAGAGGCGGCGATTCTCGCGGAAGGTTACATCGCGCGCGGCATCTTTCATCGCAAGTACATTGCCGACGCGCTGCACGTTGCGATTGCATCGTTTCACAAGATCGATTATTTGGTAACCTGGAACTTCGGACATCTCGCGAACGTGCGACGCCAGGCGCGCATCCGGTTGTTCAATACGGCCGCGGGATTTTATGTGCCGATGATCGTGACGCCGGAGTTTTTGGTTTCGGAAGCAACCGAGCAAGTTAGTTGAGAGGTAAGCGTAGACAGGATTGACATGTAAATCTTGATGAATCTTGTAAATCCTGTCTAACAACTGTTGCTATGTATCGTCGACCAAAATTCTTAGAAGTCCTACACAACATTCGCGAAGAGATGTCGCGTGAGGCTGACTACGACGTTGATCTTTTTGCAGAGATGGTCCGCTCAGGTGTGCAGCCGTCGCATGGCCCACAGCGTGTCATCCGTGGCTTCAGAACACGCGCGCCTCGTGCCGCAAACCACGACGGCAAACCCGCGAAGCATAGACAGCGAAAGCGCAGCGCGTAATAATGTGCGCGTACCCAGTATCGATAACTGATGATGAATCCAACTTTTGAAACGATCGGTTTGGAAGTTTCGAGCGAGAAGGCTTTCAACTACCTCGCCGAACGAGCAGGTGATCAGGGGGAGCCTACGCAGCTCAGCAGACGCGGCGCCGTCTTGCACGGTCGCTGCTGGAAACTGGGAGAGGGGCTCGAAGTTTGGACCGTCCTGTACGAGTCGGGCAGTGGCGATCTCTTCTACGCCGACTGTCGTCCGGGATTTCGTGCTCGTTACGTTCAGAAGATCGCGCCGTGGGCGTTGACGGAATACGACGAAGAAGGCGAAGCAGTCATTCACGGCTATCGTGAGGGTACTGACTGCGAAGTGCTCTTCGAATTACAGAACCTGACCGAGGTTGGTCCAGCGGGGTTCGGCGAGTCGGAATTACACATCGGTCTTTGCGGTCTTGCTTATCGAGCGCGTGTGCTGCGCGGGAAGGGAAAGACGCGGTGGACGCCGCTCGAGAAGACTGCGCCCGCGCGAGCCGCACATGAGAACGACTGGAGTTTGTCCGGGCGTGTGATCGCGTTCAAGCCGCTGCGGAATCCACTCTCCGGCGGCGAGCTCTTCTGGATTCATCTCGATCTCGAGCGCATCAAGCTCGAAGTGCTCGTCAACCGCCGCGCGCTGCGTGGTGAGCTGAGTGTGGGCGCGATGCTCGAAGCGGAAGTTTGGCTTCAGGGACACGTGATCGACGAGCACGCACTGCGTTCGCGATACGAGGGCGTCGATTTCTCCTGCACGCGCGCCAGTTTCTGGAGTGGACTGAGAAGAAGAAACTAGTGAAGCGTGTCATTGTCGTTATTCTCCTGGCCCTCACCATCCTGCTTGCCGTCTACTTTTTCAATAACTACTGGATCCACCGCTACGACGCCTTGATCAGAACCCAGGCATCGATCTATCGCGTCGATCCCGATCTCGTCTGGAGCATCATCTACGAAGAGACTTACTTTAGCCCGTGGAAGACGGGCAAAGACGGCGAGATCGGTCTGATGCAGGTGATGCCGGCTGTAGGACGCGAGTGGGCCGCGGAAACAGGCATCCGCGATCTGCAAAACCAGATGCAGGCCGATCCGCAAAACGTCCTCAAGGATCCCGAGCGAAACATTCAGATTGGTTGCTGGTATCTGGAAAAGATCTACGCGCAGTTTCGCGATGCGCCTGAAGTCGAGACGCGCATGGTCGCGGCGTATAACGCTGGTCCCAGTCGTGCGGTAGAGTGGAGTCGTTCCGATCCGCCCGGCAACACGCAAACCGGCGCGGAGTTTATCAATCGCATCGACATTCCTTCGACGCGCGCTTATGTGATCTCAATCATGCAACGCTACCGGCAGCTCAAGAGCGCGAAGAGCTCAAGCAAATGACGACTATCTATTCGGCGGGTTGGGTTGTTCCCGTGTCGGCGGCCCCGATTGAGAACGGTGCTGTCGCTGTTGCGGGCCAACGCGTTGCCGGTGTTGGTCCACGCGCGGAGATCGTCGAGCGGTTTCCCGAGTTCAAGGTTGAGTCGTTCGGCGACGCGATCATTCTTCCCGGTCTCGTCAATCTGCACACGCATCTCGAGCTCACCGCGATGCGCAGCTATCTCGAAAAAGAGGAGACTGACTTCTTTGCGTGGCTGCGAAAGCTGACGGTGGCGCGGCACGAGTTGATGACGGCTGATGACATTCATGTGTCCGCGACGTGGGGTGCGTGTGAAGCGGTGCGCGCGGGAATCACGTGTGTTGGTGATGCGAGTTATGAAGGGATGATGAGCATGATGGCGCTGCGCGACGTTGGTTTGCGTGGCGTTGTTTACCAGGAGTCGTTTGGTCCGGACGCCCGCCAGGCGAAGGAAAACTTCGAGAAGCTGCAGTCGAAGGTGGATCAAATGCGCACACTCCAGAACGAGCTCACGAGGGTTGGCGTTTCACCGCACGCGCCGTACACCGTCTGTGGAGCTCAACTCGAATTGATCGCCGAATACGCGCGGGAAGAAGGTTTGCCATTGATGATGCATGCGGCTGAGTCCGCGGCTGAAGAGCAGTTTGTTCGTGAGGGTTGTGGGGCGTTTGCTGAAGGACTGGCGCGGCGCTCGATCGAATGGACAGCGCGCGGTGTTTCGACGGTCCAGTATTTGAAGCAGGTCGGCGTGCTTGATGTTAAGCCGTTGCTGGCGCACTGCATTCGTGTCGACGATCGTGATATCGAGACGTTGCGTGAGACGGAGACGAAGGTGGCGCACTGTCCGAAGTCGAATGCGAAGCTCGGGCACGGGCGCGCACCGTTTGCGAGGTTTTTGGAGGCGGGGATTGCGGTTGGTTTTGGTAGTGATTCGGTGGCGAGTAATAACACGTGCGACATTCTCGAAGAAGCGCGTTTCGCGACGCTCATGGCGCGGGCCGGTGGTGGACTCGTGCCGGGTGCGGACGCACTGCGAGTGGCGACGTTTGGCCGCGGGTTGAGTGAAGGCGCGCTCGCCGACCTCGCGGTTGTGTCGTTAACAGGTGTGCATCAACTCCCGAGCTACGATCCGATCGCCACGTTGATCTTCGCGTCAACTGGACGCGATGTGATTTTGACTGTTGTTGCAGGGCGTGAGGTTTATCGCGATGGGCGAGTGCTTCATGTCGATGAAGGACGTCTGCGAGCACGAATGATCGAGATTTCGGAGAAGCTGCAGTAAGTTTTCACGCAAAGACGCAAAGATCGCAAAGACGCAAAGGCGGATCAAAATTCTTCGGGCGCGCCTTTGCGTCTTTGCGATCTTTGCGTCTTTGCGTGAAAACTTATACGGACGCCGTTATTGCTTCATCGAAGATCTCCAGCGCCACATCGACATTTTCTTTCGTCAGTATCAGCGGTGGTGACCAGCGGATGGCGCTCGACCCGGCGCCGAGGATGATCAAGCCGCGCTCGAAGCACGCCGTTTCAACCCGGTCACGCAGCTCAGCAGTCTCAAACTCAGCGCCGAGCATCAATCCAAAACCACGCACGTCGACGATGCAATCGTGCTTCTGCTGAAGCTTAACGAGACCTTCCTTCAGGTAAGCACCGACTTCTTCCGAGTTCTTTACTAACCCGCCTTCGAGCAGCTCGATCGTTTTCAACGCCGCCGCGATGCACACCGGATTGCCACCAAACGTCGACGCATGTGCGCCGGGTTTCCAGTTCATCAAATCCGCGCGCGCGACGCAGGCGCCGATCGGCAATCCCGAACCGATGCCTTTCGCGATACACACAATGTCCGGCTGCACATCGTAATGCTCACACGCAAACATCTTTCCGGTGCGGCCCATTCCCGACTGCACTTCATCCACGATCAGCAGAATCCCATGCTCATCACAGATACGCCGCAGCCCATTCAGAAAACCCTTCGGCGCAGGCACGTAACCACCTTCCCCTTGCACAGCCTCAACGATGATCGCCGCCACTTCTTCAGGCGGCGTCGTGGTCATGAACAAACGCTCCTCGATCCAGTTGAGCGCCCCCTGTCCCGCACCGCCATCACCACAGTCAGCCGCGCTGAATGGATTGCGAAACTCGTTCGGATACGGCACGTGTACAACGTCGAGCGCCTGGCGCTTGAAACCTTTGCGCTGCGCAGCCTTCGAAGAGGTTAGCGAGAGCGAACCGAGTGTGCGTCCGTGAAAACTGTTGAAGAACGCGATGAACTTCTCACGACCAGTCGCGTGCATTGCGAGCTTCAGGGCCGTCTCGACTGCTTCAGTGCCGCTGTTTGCGAAGTGCGTTCGCGTCGGCGATTTCACGGGCACGATCGCGTCGAGTTTCTCGGCGAGTTGCGGCATGTGTCGGTAGTAATAATCAGTGCCGCACATGTGGATCAGTTGCGCCGCCTGTTCCTGAATCGCTTTCACGACTTCCGGATGACAATGACCAGTCGAGCAGACAGCGACGCCGGCGTTGCAGTCGAGAAAGATGTTGCCGTCAACGTCTTCAACCCAAACTCCGCTGGCGCGCTCGGCGACGAGCTTAAAGGACGGACGCGGGTAGGAAGGGTTAACAAACTGGACATCTGCTTCGACGATCTTCTTGCCTTTTGGACCGGGCAACTCAGTTTTGATGTCGGGGCGCTTGGGTGTTGCGAGTACTGTGGTAGACATTTTTCACTCCCTTGAAGAAAGGACAATAAGAAGTTAAACCTGAAAAAGGAGCAGCCTGGAAGCGATACAAAGACTAGTCAGCGAAGAGGTTCGCTCGTGACTCAAGTGGGCGATAATGTAAGGGCTGTGGATTAAACATCGGACTTGGATTCTAGCACCGCGTCACCCTCGCTGGCCATAGGTTCTATCTGTCCGGTAATGGGCCGGTTTTGAAAATACGCCGAAGGCGTTGGCTAATTTCAGCCCAGGGTTCGAGCTTGCGAGAACCCTGGGACCATCACACCAACGGTGTTCTAACCCTCCTAAGGAACTCCGAGGGTAACGTTAGTTAAGTCAACGAGTTGAAAGCCTAGTAGCCGAGCTTTTTTCTGCAAAGATTTGAGAACGTTCGCGCGATACCGGGCTTCATATTGATTTTGCCCAATGTCGCTGTATT
>DASYFE010000083.1:0-41618 GCA_036498585.1 Pyrinomonadaceae bacterium
TGGAACTACGGACCACGGTGGAACGCGCCCGTGAATTCTTTGGCGAGCTCCGTAATTTTGCGGATCTAATGCCCGGCATCGAAGGCATACGCAAGGAAGCTGGAGGCATCATGCGCTGGATGGTTCGTGCGGAAGTTCCGGTGATTGGCGCGGTCCATGCGGCCTTTGCGGTGGAAAAAACAGAGGATTCTCCGGAACGTCTCGAGTGGTCACCGGCCCGCTCCGAAATGAAAAACTATCTGCGCTACGCCGCCGTGTTTGAGGAGCGCGGGCACAAAGTCCTGATCAAGATCGTCCAGCACGTCGAGCTGCGTCGCCAACACGCGAGAGAACTGCACCGTCTCGCGATTCTCGTCGGCGAAGGACGCATCAGCGCCGAAATGCAAAAACGCGTCCGGGAAATGATAAAAACATTCCTCGAACGCGCCCGCGTAAAACTGGAAGCAGAACCATCCGCAGATTACACAGATTCTTTGGCTAATGAATCTGCGTAATCTGTGGATAACTCAATCTTCCTTCGGTCTTCCGTAACTGATCAAGTTCGCGAACATCCGATACCCGCCCGGCAAGCCCGCCCGCAGTTGTCGATACCACACATAACTCGTGTAGATGTAATTCCCGCGCCCGTAAGCCGCCACCAGCAGTCCGCCTTTTAGCGGCTGCTCGCCTTTATCGTTCGTCGACAGTATCGCGGCGTAATGTTGCTGATCCCATTCACGCGGAAAATACAGTCCGCGCTCCTGAACCCAGTTCTCAAAATCCTTCTGTGTGATCTTGTTTGGAAAGTTGAGCAGCGGATGACGCGGCTGCAAAAACAGCACGGGCGCATCTTCTTCCGTCACGCGCGAGTCGTCGATGACGATCGGATATGGCGCGAGCTGCGGCCGGCCTTGCGACTCATTCGGGTTCCACTCGTTCGTGCGATGATAAAAGACGAGCAGCGTCCCGCCGTCCCCAACAAACTTCAACAGACGATTGTTGACCGGAACCAGATCCGGGTGCGCCTGGTAACCACGATTGTCGATGATGATCGTGTTGTATCCTGACAAGTCTGACTTGGCGATGTCGTCGACAGTCAGTTTCTTCGCATCGACTCCCAGCGCCGCGAGCGATCGTTCAAGAGTTTGATCGTAACTCGGCAGGTAACCGACTTTTCTTCCACTCACCACGATCGCGTCCGCATAGACGAGGGGCACATCTCGCTTCGCGATCGGATCTTTCGGATTCGGCTGGTCCACCGTGATGGCAACGCTCGATCCCTGGATCTGTCCGGTCGGCAACGCTGTTCGAACAACAAGGTTCGACGTCTCAGTCTGGCCTGGTTGAAGATCGATTTCACGACCAGTCTCCAGACTCTGACCTCTGACGCGCAACAGACCACGAAACTCAGCCGGCATATGGTTCTTTAACGTGACTTTGAACTCCAGTGGCCTCTGTGAAGTCGCAGGCGAGCTGACGTACGGCGACGGATCGATGCTGACTATTTCAACAGCAGGCGCGACTTCTCTGCGCGTGTCGGTCTCGACATGAAACGACACTCCTTCGATCGATAGCTCAGCGTCGACTTTCAGCGGCTCGCCGAACAACCGCCCGTCGTAGAGATGCTCAGCCGAAGGCACACTCAAATTCGTAGTCTTGGGCACGCCGGTTTTGATTTCCACGGAGGTGTCAGTGCCGGGCAGCATCTTCTCAGCGGCCTTGAGATCTCTGCTGACGCCGAGCCCGGTAAACTTCAACTGCATGATCTGGATCTCGGCGGCGCCGCCATTCGTGATGACTGCCGCGAGCCGAACGTCGTAACCCGGCACGAGCACCGCCTCTTCCGGATTGAGCGCTACTGACGCACCCGCCGTTGCTGCTATCGCATCGTCAAGTCGCGACACCATCAGACTAAAACGATGCGGATCAGTTGCAACCACTTCTTTAGGCGCTGTGAACGCGCCGCGTCGTTTCGCGTTGAGCAGCGCGACGAGCACCTCGAGACGTCGATCGACGAACTCCGTCAACGGTTTGCTCTCGATCGTCGGGGCGACAAGTTTTGCAGTCACTGCTTCCGGCAAGACTAATCCGTCGATCGGTGTCTTTGCGTTTGCGGGAAGCGCGGGCGAGTTCGGAGCTTGTTTGACGAGGCTGTAGCGAATCGGTCGCGCACCACCCGCCGGCACTGTCTTCGGCCAGGGTCCCTGCGTCGCGTGTTTGTGTAATCCGTCGAGTGCTTGTTGCGCGTAGGTCGTGCCGCGCACCGGATCGGTTTCGTTCGGATCGAGCGTTACGACTTGCGCGCCTGCAGCGGGTTCGCCGCGGAAGCGCACGAAGAGTCTTTGCACTTGCCACGTTCCCGCCTGTGCGAGTTGTTCCGGGAACTGTTGCGGATCCGCGGCGGCGTCGACTGCGGCTATGACTGTGCGACCAGTCGCCTGGTGATGACCGTGTCCGCTCGTCGTGTCGTGATTGGTGATGATGACGTCGGGACGAAGCAGCCGAATCTGCAACACCATGCGTCGCAGTATTTCCCTCTCGCCCCACGCGCGAAACGCCTCTTCAGCAGACTTCGAAAAACCAAAATCGCGGAAGCCGAGGAAGTGCGGCTCCGAGCCCTGCACTTCGGCGGCGGCCATCGTCTCACGCGCGCGAATCACGCCGAGATCTTCGTACAGCTCGGGACCGACTGCGTTCTGCCCGCCTTCGCCGAACGTCGAGAAAAGCGAGACGGTGTGCATTCCATACTTGCGGCGCAGAATCGTGAGCGTGCTGCCGTCTTCGTCGTCAGGATGCGCGGCGACACACATGACCGTCCAGGGGCTCGTCAGATCGAGCAGCGCCTGGTGCAGCTCGGCTTTGTCAGTTTGTGATTGCGATTCTGATCGTGATTGGGCCGAGGGAAGAACCAGCAGTAGTACGACAAGAATGAGTAAGCGTTTATGCGGGATTTTGTGCAGATTCATTTACCGTTTTTATTAGACAGGATGAACAAGATTTTACAGGATGAACATGTAAATCCTGAAACATCTTGTAAATCCTGTCTCCCTTTATCCTCTTAACTTCTCCAGACGTCCGGCGACGATCATGCTGATCGAGATGATGACGATCAACACCACGCCGTAGGCCGCCGCTGCGCCAAGATTGAAGTCTCGTAACTCAGATGCAATCGCGATCGAGATCGGTCGATTCGCCGGAACAAACACGAGCACCGAAGCCACATATTCGCCTAACGCGATCACAAATGCCAGCAGCGTACCCGCAACGGCGCCCGGCCACACGAGCGGCAGCGTCACGCGCATAAACCGCTGCCACGTGCGCGCGCCGAGCGAGCCGGCCGCTTCTTCGAGGGTCGGATCGATTTGTTCCATGCTGGCCTGGAGCGCACGCACGACGAGCGGCATGAACCGCAGGAAGTAAACCACCGGCAGGATCCAAAACGTGCCGACGAGGACGAACGATCCCAGCAGCAGGCTCGGCCCGCCATACGCTTCCGCCACCGACACTGCGACGACCGTTCCCGGCAGCGCCCACGGCACCAGCACCAGCAGCGACAACACTCGCCGCCATCCCTCACCAAAAAACTTTTGCTCGTTCCTTCCTCGCCGCAGCAACGTGACGATAGCGAAACTCCACAAGAGGGCCGCCACCGCTGCGATCGCCGACATCGTGACGCTGTTCAAGAACACTTCAGCAGCCCACGGGTCGGCGAATAGTCGCTGGTAGTTTGCGAAAGTGTAGGCTGACGGTATCGTCTGCGTCGTCCACGAGCCTTCGCGCGCGAAGCTCACGAGGAACAACGTCGCCACCGGTAACACCAGAACGATCGCGAAAACGATCGCGAGTATCGTTGCTAGCACGCGCGCCGGTCCGCTCGCGATGCTTGCGCGGCGACGCGGTGCGCCTTTCATCGCGGCGGCTGCGAATCTTCGTGTTCCTTCGTAACGTTGAAAGAAGAAGAGCGCGCCGAGCGAGATGACGGCGAGTATGACTGTTTCGGTGATCGCGATGACGAAATCGCCGCGTTGGCGCGCCGTGAAGATCTCGAGTGTCAGTACGCGCACGTCGCCGCCAAATAAGAGTGGCGCGCTGAACGATGCCATCGACGTCATAAATGTCAGTAGCGCGGCGGCGAGTAGCGATGGTGTTAATTGCGGTAACAGGACGCGCCTGAGCACGGTCGTCTTTGATGCGCCTAAGCTACGTGCTGCTTCTGCGAGACTCGCATCGATCCGGCGCAGTCCCGCGCCCGTGAGCACGTAAAAGAACGGGTACATCGTGTATGTGTGAAAGAGGATTAGCGCGGACCAGCCTCGCAGTCGCCACGGTGGATTTTGTAATCCGAGCAGGTTTTGAATTCCGTGTGCGAGGATGCCCGATTCGCCGACGAGATAGATGAATGCGACTGTGCCGACGAGTGGTGGAAGAACCAGTGGAAGCGCAGCGAGTGCCGCGAATATTCGTCGTCCGGGAAAGGTGTAGCGTTCGAATAGAAATGCGAGCGGTATACCGACGAGCGCGCAGAAGAACACTGTTGCGACTGATAGACCGAGACTGCTGACGATCGCTTCGAGGACGATTCGCTGCGAGAGTATTTCGGTGTAATTCGCGAGCGTCCAGGTTCCGTTGCGTTGAAATGAGCTAACGGCGACGGAGAGGTTTGGATAAATCACGCCGTACAGAAGCACCACAGCCGTGACGAAAAGCAGGGGCACAGATCTCCACGGATGAAGACGGATTGGGTTCTTCACTTTAGCAGGGTCAAATGATCCGGGGAGAGGATCACGGTGCAGGGTTGGTTCGGTTCCAAGCCGTTGGTTCTCAGGACGAGGGCTTCGATGAGCAAACCGTTGGCGTCGACGCGCACGGTTGACGTCGCACCGCCAAAAACGATCTCGCGAATGTTTCCGCGCAGCGAATTCTCGGCGCTGATGTTGTTTGTGCTGAGCTCGACGTGCTCCGGGCGGATCGCTAGATAGACGGGTTTGTTCAGGGGAGCGAGGTCTTCGTGGTTGACGGGCAGATGCAGTGTGTGTTCGCCTTCGAGGGTCTTGAACTCAGCGTCTGTGGTCTTGCTCGAGCTCAGTCGCAT
This sequence comes from Pyrinomonadaceae bacterium, assembly GCA_036498585.1. Classification (GTDB taxonomy): domain Bacteria; phylum Acidobacteriota; class Blastocatellia; order Pyrinomonadales; family Pyrinomonadaceae; genus PSRF01. The sequence continues at coordinate 5,072 of DASYFE010000083.1, forward strand.
CGCCTTGATCAAATTGTTCCGGCCGAGGAAACTCGCGACTGAGACTTCCGACGGTTGCTCGTAGAGCTCGCGTGGTCGGCCTGTCTGCATGAGTTTGCCGCCGACCATCACGCTGATGCGATCGCAGAGTGCGAACGCTTCTTCCTGATCGTGCGTGACGTAAACAGCCGTTAATCCGAGACGCGTTACCAGCTCGCGTAGCTCGCGGCGCGTCTCTTCACGAAGCGAGACGTCGAGGTTTGAGAGAGGCTCGTCGAATAGCAAGAGTGCCGGCTCGATGGCGATCGCGCGTGCGATGGCGACGCGTTGTTGTTGTCCACCCGAAAGCTGGTCGATGGCGCGTTTGCCGTAATTGGGTAGTTGGACGAGCTCGAGGGCGCGGTTGACGCGTTCGTTTATTTCCTCTTTGCTCTTGTGACGCGCGCGCAGGCCGAAGGCGACGTTCTCGAAGACGTTCAGGTGAGGGAAGAGCGCGTAGTTTTGAAAGACCATGCCGAAGCCGCGCCGCTCGGGTGGCAGGTTCGTGATGTCTTTGTCTTGAAAGAGGATTGAGCCGGCGTCGGGTTTCTCGAGGCCTGCGATCATGCGCAGCGTCGTCGTCTTGCCGCAGCCTGATGGACCAAGCAGACCGAAGAACTCGCCCTGGTTAACGTCGAGTGAAACGCCGGCGACAGCGCGTGTCGTTCCGAACGTCCGGGAGATGTCGTTAAGCGAGAGAAAAGACATTGCACAAGATTTACAAGATTCAACAAGATTTACATGTAAATCATGAAAAATCTTGTAAATCCTGTCTACTAATGTTTTCTGATCTCAGTGTCCCAGTATCTTAACCAATCGCCGCCGTTCTTGCGCAAGAGGTCCCAATCGAGCGGCATGACTGTGAACTGCTCGTTCATCCACGCCGGTAGCTGCGCGCGGTCGACATCGGTGCGCACCGGAATGCGGTAATACTTCTGCGCCGCGTACGCCAGACTCTCAGGCGTCGTCACAAACTCATAAAACCGTTTGGCCTCTTCCGTGTTTGGCCCACCACGAACGATCGCGATGCCGTCGATGATTAACGGCGTACCACTCGCCGGTATCTTGTAGCCCACCGGAAAATTCTTCTGCTCTTTGTGGAGACGAACGTCCGGCATGTCCCACATCGTGACGAGTCCTTCGCGGCGCGCGATTTTCTGCATCAGGAGCGTTCCGTCAGCAGTGTACTCGTGTACGTTTGCGTCGAGCTTGCGCAGCCATTCGTAACCTTTGTCGGTCGAGCCCGTGTCTTTGTAGAACCGCCAGATCATCGCGCCGAAGATCGCACGCATCGTGTCAGACGGGTTGGGATTGCGAATCAGGACTTTGTCGTGCCACTTCGGATCGAGCAGGTCGTCCCAATCGTGCGGCGCTTCTGCTTCTGTGACAGCTTCGCTGTTGTATGCGATCACCTGCGGCGTCTCGTAAGTGCCGTACCAGCGATCGCTCGCGTCGCGTGCTGACGCCGGAACTTTGTCGGCCCATGTCGGACGAAACTCGAGCAACAGGTTCTCGTCAGCGGCCGTCTGGAAAGTCGTGTGTGACGCGCCCCACCACAAGTCCGCTTGCGGACGATTTTTCTCGACGCGCACGCGCTCGAGAATTTGTCGCGAGCCCATGTCGAGAAACTGAATGTCGACTTGCGGGTGCTGTTGCTTGTAGCGGGTGACGAAATCTTTCAGTAGATCCTGGCCGTGCGGCGTATAGATCAGGAGACGGCTCGTGTTGCCGGAGCCGGGACGACAGGAAAGTAGCAACGCAATTGCGATAATTGCGCAGGCCAGCCAAAACAGCTTGAGTCGCATCGAAATGCATGCTATCACGTTTAGGGATTAAGAATGAGCACTCTCAAACGCAGAATCATCAGGGCCGGTGGCTGGGGCGTCGCGAAGCGCCTCATCAAACCCATTCCGATTGTCGGGTCGGTTTTTGCCTTTGGGCTGGCAGGCTACGAGATCAAGAGGAAGGGCCTGATACCGGGTGTCGTTCACGTGGGCCTGGACGTGACGCCGATCGTCGGCACGGCCAAGGGCGTCCTCGAACTCTTCACAGGCGACCTGATCCCCGATAAAGCCGAACGAAAAAAATCCCTGACATACGTGGTTACGAAGCGCTAATTGGCGGGCGCTCTGTGAAGGGCCGCACCTGCTCATAACCGTGGGCCAGTTTTAAAAGCATCTCTTCTGACCAGTATGGCCCAAGCAACTGAAACCCGATCGGCAGTCGTTCAGATGAAAGCCCGCAAGGGACACTAATTCCCGGAATTCCCGCCAGGTTTGCCGTCACCGTATAAATGTCGTTGAGATACATCGCGAGCGGATCGTCCGTCTTTTCACCAATCGCAAACGCAGGCGTCGGTGACGTGGGCGTGATGATCGCATCACAACTCGCGAACGCCTTGAGGAAATCGTTCTTGATCAGCGTCCGCACTTGCTGTGCTTTGCGATAGTAAGCGTCGTAATAACCAGCGGAGAGCACGTATGTGCCGAGCATGATCCGACGCTTAACTTCCGGTCCAAAACCTTCCGCGCGCGTCTTGCGATACATCTGCCGCAGCTCCGGCGCGTTCTCCGCGCGGAACCCGTAACGAACACCGTCAAAGCGTGCGAGGTTCGAGGAGGCTTCCGCAGTGGCGATGATGTAGTAGACAGCGATCGCGTAACCGGCGTTCGGCAGCTCGACGTCGACAATCTCCGCGCCGAGATCACGATAGACGTCAACCACGCTCTCGACAGAGTTCTTCACTTCATCATCGAGTCCCTTGCCGAAGAGGGCACGCGGAAAACCGATACGCGCGCCTTTCAGATCGCCAGTTAACGAAGCAGTGTAATCGGGTACGGGAACATTCGCGGTTGTGGCGTCTTGTGGATCGCGTCCCGCGATCACGCCGAGCACGCGCGCTACGTCTTCAATCTCGCGCGCAAACACACCAACCTGGTCCAAAGACGATGCGAACGCGACGAGGCCGTAGCGCGAATTGCGACCGTAAGTCGGTTTCATCCCGATGACGCCGCACAACGATGCTGGTTGTCTTACAGAGCCACCCGTGTCTGAACCGAGCGCAACCGGAACGATGCCCGCCGCGACAGCAGTTGCCGAGCCGCCTGACGAGCCACCCGAAACGCGCGTCGTGTCCCACGGATTTCGCACCGGGCCGAACGCCGAGTTTTCATTTGACGACCCCATGGCAAACTCGTCGCAGTTAGTCTTGCCGATGACGACGGCGCCGGCGTTTGTGAGACGCTCGATCACGGTGGCGTTGTAAGGTGGGTGGTAGTCGCCAAGAATCTTCGACCCGCACGACGCCTGCATACCTTTAACGCAGAGATTGTCTTTGACAGCGATCGGAATGCCGGCGAGTGGACCACCCTGACCACTCCGCTCAATCTCCTCGGCGCGCCCCAACGCCCCCTCGCGATCTATTTGCAGAAAAGCGTTGAGTGTTTCATTCAGCTTCTCTGCTGCGTTAATTGAGAATTCAACAGTTTGACGCGACATGCTAATCCGTTACTAAATCACGAGCGAAGGATATTACCCATCTTTTCTGTTCAGCCGTATCGGGAACAGATCTTCCGCGCGCTCGTTCAATATGTTCAAACGCGCTTTGCGGAGATTCACCTGAAGTCACTAGCACGCAAGCAGCAACCAGCGATGAACGCCCGATGCCCTGGCGACAGTGAACGCCAATGCAGGTTCCGCGAGACAACTGATCGTTTAATTGAGCAGCGAGTTGCTGCATGGGAATCTTTGAGGCCGGCACACTGTAGTCAGCAATCGGAAAGGTGATGTACGTAATTCCGGTGCGTTTTACGATCTCAGCCTCGCTGGTCAGACCCAACTCAGACTCTTCAGCGGATGTCAGCAACGACACAACGAGGCCAATGTCGGCTTCTTTCCACCCTTCAATCTCATCTTCCAACCAATCTTCACCGCGAGGTCGAGCAAGGATCGCGAGCTTGCCGCGCCAAGGTCCTTCTATCCAATAAACGTCAGGTTTCATCATCAACCGATCAGTTTTAACAGCACCTCGAAGTCAACAGAGTAAGCCGAGAAAATAGAATGAGTCAAAGAATAGAACAAGTCAGGAAGAGGGGCTTGCCCCCGCTGTTGCTTGGATTGGACGGGCGGGGGCAAGCCCCTCTTCCTGACTTGTTCTACCTCATCTTACATTAATCCGGTGGCTGGTCTGTATTTACAACACCTTCGGGACGCGGAAGTGGCCCTCGGCGGGGTCGGGGGCTTCGGCGAGGGCGATTTTTTGGCCAAGGGAGCCGAAGATTTCGTCAGGGCGAGAGGTTTCGGTTCGTTCGCCCTCGGGAGTCAGGCCGCCGATGGCGGGTTCGACGTTTGTCGTGTCGAGCTCGTTGAGTTGGTCGACGTAGGCAACAATTTCCGCGAGCTGTGGGCCAAGGGTTTTTAGTTCTTCCTCGCCGAGCTCGAGATGAGCTAGCTGTGCGACCTTCTCGATATCTGCTTGAGTTATCGGCATCGTTTTATTTCTTGCGTTTTAATGAGAGTAAGGCAGTTTTCAGGAAATTTTTTCGCAGCTCTTTGTCGTGAATCGTGTTGGCCGCAGACCATAGTTCGAGCGGCACTTCGTTGTCCAGCAGCTCTTCGTCATGTTCCGGTTGCTCGGCGCGGGGCTTTACGCGTTCACGATCGATGACGAAACTGAATGCGCTGACGAGCGGTTGGCCCAGGATCGTGTTTACTCGATAGAGTAGTTGACCACGCATCGCAGTTAACTGCTTTTGCCAGATCGGATCGGCGACTGCAACGGTCAACGTTCGATTTTCAAGTTTCAAAGCAACTGCGTGCTCTTTCAAACCGTCACCGGCAGCATGTTTCCAGGCCGCGATCGCCGCTGCTTCCGCGACTTCGGCGGAGTTGCCGGACGCGCGGAGGACCTGCGGTAACGATTTGATCAGTTGGTTCATGTTTTATCTGCTTGCGCTGGGCGATTGAAACACGCAAACTTTGCTGCTGCAAGCCATGAGTCATCTTCGCGAAAAACTGGTGCTGGCGTCGGGCAGTCCGCGGCGTGCTGAGATACTCGAGCGCGCCGGATGGCCGCATGAGATCATCGTTGCTGGTATCGACGAGACGGTGTTGCCGAACGAGGATCCGGCGGCGTATGTGCAACGGCTCGCGCGCTCGAAAGCAGAAGCGGTGGCGAATCGATTATCTGAAGGCGTGGTGCTGGGTGCGGATACGACGGTTGTTGTGGCAACCCAGATCCTCGGCCAGCCGGTTGATGATGCCGATGCACGACGAATGCTGCGTTTGCTGAATGCGAAGTGGCATGATGTGTTGACCGGTGTCGCGGTGGTGAGAGTCGGCGGTGAGACTCGTGTCGGATACCAGACGACGCGCGTGCGTTTCGCGGAGATGAGCGAGACGGAGATCGATTGGTACATCGCGACGCGCGAGCCTTTCGGCAAAGCAGGCGCTTACGGGATACAGGGGAAAGCGGCGCTGTTTATTGAGGAGATCGAGGGGGATTACTTCAATATTATGGGCTTGCCGATCAGGTTGGTCTATGAGCTGACGGGGTGAAATAATCAGTAGAGTACTGATCCGCCGTCGATATTTATTCCTTGTCCGTTTATTCCACGCCCCTCATCTGAAGCCAGCAATAGAGCAAGAGCCGCGACTTCTTCGACAGTTACCAGTCGATTCTGTGGGCTCATTTTTCTGAGCGTGTCGAGAGCTTCTTCCGCGGTGCGTCCGGTGCGCGAGGTTATTTTTTCAACGCCGCGTGAGACCATATCAGTATCAACATAGCCGGGACAGATCGCGTTGACAGTGATTCCTGTTGTGGCGACTTCGAGCGCAATCGATTTCGTCAGGCCCAGAACACCGTGCTTCGACGCCGAATATGCAGCGATGTATGGAGCGCCGGTTTTACCCGCGATCGAGGCAATATTGATGATTCGTCCCCAGCCTTTTTTGAGCATCGCAGGCAGTGCAGCGCGGGTGCAGTAGAACGTGCCGGAAAGATTGATCGAGAGATGTTTATGCCAGAGCTCGTCAGTGGTGTTGACGACTGTGGCGCTCTCCGCGATGCCGGCGTTGTTGACGAGAATATCTACGTCGCCAACTCGCTCAAACATCAGCGCGACACTTTGCGGATCGGCGACGTCACAGACCAGCGCGATTGCTTCGTTACCAATCTCACGAGCTACTTGCTCGACTTGTTCGGCGGTGCGCGCGGCGACGGCGATACGGATACCTTCGCGTGCGAATGCGAATGCGATCGCGCGGCCAATGCCGCGGCCGCCGCCTGTAATCAAAGCTGTTTTAGCCATTAGTGTCCGGTGAATTTGGGTTCGCGTTTTTCCAGGAATGCGTGGACGCCTTCGTGACCGTCGTCAGATTCGAAACAACGCAATTGAGCTTCGGTCTCGTAGCGTAGCATTTCTTCAAGCTCAGCCGCCTGGCTCATGTAGACCGCCTGCTTTGCCGCCGCAAGCGCGATTGGTGGCGCTGCGCGCAAACGTTCCGCGAGTTGCAGCACCGTGCTTTCCAACTCTTCCGGCGCAACCACCTGATTGACGATTCCGAGTCGCGCAGCTTCTGCCGCATCGATCGACTCACCCAGAAAGAACATCTCGCACGCTTTGTTCGGCGTCACGAGACGCGGCAGAAAATATGTTCCGCCCCAGTCAGGATGAAGCCCCACTTTCGCAAACGACTGACTAAATGTGGCTGTCGTCGACGCGATGCGCAGGTCACACGCAAGCGCGAGATTGCAGCCCGCGCCGGACGCTGGACCATTGATCGACGCGATGACGGGCTTCGTCATCTGTCGAATCGCGAGAATCACTCGCCGCCCGGCGCCGAGTATGCGCGAGAACTCTTCTGCATCACGACGCTGCATCAACTCAGCCATGAACGCGATATCGCCGCCCGCACAAAAACCACGACCCGCACCCGTAATGATCACTACACGAACATTGCGATCGCTGCCGGCGTGTTCGAGCGCTTCAGCAAGATCGCGACGCATGTGACCAACGAACGCATTCAACCGGTCCGGACGATTCAATGTGATCGTCAGGATGCCTTCAACCTCTGCGACTTGAAGGTATTCGTACATTCTAGCGTCCCTTGAATTCAGGCTTGCGCTTGTTCACGTAAGCGTCCAAGCCCTCCTTCGCGTCTTCAGATTGGAAGAGCTGTTTTTGTAACTCACGTTCGAGCGCGAGAGCAGATTCGAATGGAATCTCGGAACCGGTTTGCACGGCGCGCTTGATGCGACCAACCGCGTGCGCGGCTTTGTTTGGTGTCGTGAACTGGCGCGCGTAATCCTGGACCATTTCTGCGAAACGTTCAATTGTCTCTGCTTCGAAGATCTGATTGACGATGCCGAGCGCGAGACCACGCTCGAAGTCGAACAACTGGCCCGTAGCCATCATCTCAATTGCTTGCGACTTGCCGACAATCCGCACGAGACGCTGAGTGCCGCCCGTTCCCGGAAGCACGCCGAGCGAGACTTCAGGTAATCCCATTTTGCCTGCGCCTTTACGTGCGACGCGAATGTCAGCCGCCATCGCGACTTCGAGGCCACCACCAACGCAGTGACCATTGATCGCTGCGATCACCAGCTTCGGCGTTTGCTCTAAACGATTGAGCGTCTCGTTTGCGTGAAGACAGAAATAGTATTTATAAGTCGGCGTGACGTTCGCAAGCATCTGAATATCAGCGCCGGCGCAGAAAAACTTCTCGTCTTTACCTGTGATCACGATCACCTGAACAGCTTCGTCCATTCGCGCATCGAGAATCGCGCGATCGATCTCCTGCATCATCTCGTAGCTGTACGTATTCGCCGGTGGATCGTTGAGTGTGATCAGCGCGATCCCGTCCTTCACTTCATAATCGAGTTTTAGCATCCGTGTTATCCGTGGCTCCAAACGCTCGGGCTTTCAGACGGTATCGCGAGACTGCTACACATACCATTCGGCACAAACCCGTTCAGGAACAATTTCATAACGTTGCTTGAGAGATCCGACACTTTTAATTTGCCGTGCGGATCGTACCAGTTATAGATCCAATTCATCATCCCAAACAGCGCATAGGTCGCCACCGTCAAGTCGATTGGCTCCTGGCTTTGCTGCGTCTCCTGCACTTCACGCAGGATCTGCCGCGCAAGTTGAGTGTATTTGTCTTTGCGCGTCGAGACGTGATTGTACAAATCGCCACCGAGCGACTCGGCTTCATGCGAGAGCACTTTCATCTCAGACATGTTAGCGGCGAAGAATGAGAGGTGGTTCTCGATGAAGATGCCGAGCTTTGTGATTGGATCCGCGACACCTCCGAGGCGCTGTTCCAAACGTTCAAGTACACGACCAAAACAGTTGTCCTGGATCAGGAACAGGAGCTCTTCTTTCGACTTGCAATAGTGATACAGGCCCGCGAGACTCACGTTCGTCGCGCGCGAGATGTCGCGCATCGAGGTCGAGTGATAACTCTTCTCGGCAAAGATGCGCGCCGCCGTGCGCAGTATGAACTCGTGTTTTTGATCGTAACGCGACACTACAATCTCACATACTCGTAATCAAATGGCTTGCCCTTGATGCCCGCCGCGGGTGGCGCGATCCAGTTCGCAATCTTTCCGATCTCAAACACGGGATGCATCAGGCTGCGCACGTATTCGCGGTCTTCCATCGTCGGTAGCCACTCTGACTTTCGACTCTCAAACTCTTCGCGCGAGATCAGATTGCCCTGGAGATCAAACGTGTGTCCCGCAAACTCACCGACGTGCCGGTGGAATCGCGGATTCGGCAGATACAGACGCTCGCTCGCACCTTCACCCGCCAGCACTTTGTTCCAACGCACGAGTCCCTTCTCGCAGTCTTTCACATACTCACCGCGCAACACCTCATTCAACGCATTGCGCAGCGGCACTTCGCGTGTCTTAAGTTGACCATCTTCAACAATCGTCATCGTGAAGTTCTCGTTTGTCGCGGAGTGGTCGGTGTACTGATCACGCTCTTTGTAACGACCCTTCAATCCCGCTGCGAAGAAGTCAGCGGAGTTTGAGCTGATCTCGCCGCCAAAGAGATCGAGCGAATAACTGAACCAGAAGTTGATGTACTTCTGAATGATCTCGAGCGGAATGCCGCCGAGCTCGCGCACGTCACCTTCCTTCATCAGTTGTGCAGTGCGACGGCAAACGCGGCCCAGACCAGTGTCGCCGACAAACATGTGATGCGCTTCTTCCGTCAACATGAACTGGCACGTGCGCGCGAGCGGCTCGAAGCCCGACTCGGCGAGCGCCGAAAGCTGATACTTGCCGTCGCGATCGGTGAACATCGTGAACGCGAAGAAGTTGAGCCAGTCGTCGCATGGTTGATTGAACGCTTCGAGGATACGTGGCTTGTCAGGATTGCCGCTGCGTCGCTCGAGTAGCTCGTCGGCTTCGTCGCGACCGTCACGACCGAAGTAACCGTGCAGCAGGTAGACCATCGCCCAGAGGTGACGTCCCTCTTCAACGTTAACTTGAAAGAGATTGCGGAGGTCGTATAGAGACGGGCACGTCTTGCCGAGTTGTCGTTGTTGTTCGACTGACGCGGGTTCGGTATCGCCCTGCGTGACGATGATTCGTCGCAGCGCATTGCGAAACTCGCCGGGCACTTCCTGGTAAGCCGGGCGGCCGTGGTTGTCGCCGAAACCGACTTTCGCATCGGGCTGCGGCGGCTCAAGAAAGATGCCCCAGCGATAGTCCGGCATCTTCACGTAATCGAAGTGCGCCCAGCCTTCGGAGCCAACGTCGACCGCGGTGCGCAGCCACACATCCTTCTCCTGAAACCCTTCAGGCCCCATCTCACGCCACCAGTCGAGATAGTTTGGCAACCACTTCTCGAGCGCGCGCTGGAGTTTCTTGTCCTCGGAGAGATTAACGTTGTTAGGAATGCGATCGTATAAATTCATGATTGTATCCGCGTAAATCGTGTTTCTTCCGTGTAATCCGCGTTTAAGTTCTTTTGTAATCGAAGTGCGCCTGCGTTGGTTTCCCGTAATTGGTTAGCGCACCTTCTGGTCCGACTGCGTTGGGGCGCTGGAAGATCCAGTTTTGCCACGCGGTCAGACGGCCGTAAATTTTTGTGTCCATCGTTTCCGGGCCGGCGAAGCGAAGCGATGCTTCCATGCCGGTCAGTGCGTCGGGTGACAACGAGGTGCGCTCTTCGATCGCGACGCGGATCTCGTCTTCCCAGTCGAGATCGTCGGGCGCGAAGGTAATGAGTCCGAGCTCTTCTGCTTCCTCGGTGTCGAAAGTTTTCTTATCGCCAAACACTTCGTCGAGCATTTCGGGCTCGGCGAGAAAGCGCGACTGCATGCGCGTCAAACCATTGCTCATCGGAAACGCGCTCTGATTCAACTCTGAAACCGCGAGCGATGCATCCGAGTCCATGAGCATGTAGCTGCGGTCGGATGCGAGCAGTAGCTCGAGCAGGTTGCCGGCGAAACAACTTCCCGGCTCGACGATCGCGAAGAAACTCTTCGCCGTGAGATCGAGACGACGCAGCACGCGCGCCATGTTCAGAATGATTTCGCGTACGAGCCAGTGATCGTGATTAGCAGCGAGTGTCTGATCGATCGATAACACGGTTTCAGCGTCGCCTTCTGTGTGCAGGCAAACGAGACCGATCAACGGTTCGTTCACGCGCAGGTGAAGCAGTGCATCGTCGAGCTCGCGGTAAGCTTGCAACGGCCAGTAAGCAGCGCCGAGTTCCTGAATCTGCTCGGCTGTGGTTGGCTGCGGGCCTTCGGGCGCGAGAACAGTTAAGTCTGCGTAGCGTTGGTCGCGATTTAGTTTGAGTTTGACGTATTTGTAGTTTCCCGAGTCAATTGGCGTTAGCTTGATTCCTTCTGCCGGTCCGGCATTGTTGACTAGCTGCTTAACACGCGCATCGATCGACTCCTGAAACTTGCTCGTTGGAAAGTAGCCGTCGATCAGTCCCCACTCCTTCGCGCGTTTTCCTTTCAGTCCCTCTGCGAGCGTCGAGAACACATCCGCGCGATCGCGTCGCACTTTTCTTTTATCGACGAGACGCGTGAGTCCGCCTGTACCCGGCAACACGCCAAGCAAGGGAACTTCAGGAAGCGAGACAGCCGAGTTGCCGTCGTCAACGAGGTAGATCTCGTCGCATGCAATTGCGAGTTCATAACCGCCGCCCGAAGCCGTACCGTTCAACGCAGCGATGTAACGCCGGCCGGAATGGTTCGAGTCGTCTTCAATAGCACAGCGCGTCTCGTTAGTGAACTTGCAGAAGTTGACTTTGAACGCATGCGACGACGAGCCGAGCATGTAGATATTCGCGCCCGCGCAGAAGATTCGCGGCTTGAGGCTCGTGACGACGACTGCCCGCACTTCCGGGTGCTCAAAACGGATTCGCTGGACAGCGTCAGCAAGCTCGATATCGACGCCCAGGTCATACGAGTTGAGCTTCAGCTTATAGCCGTCGGCGAGCGTCTCGTCTTCCTGGACGTCCATGGAGAGCGTCGCAACAGAGCCGGCGATCTCCAGCCTCCAGTGTTTGTATTGCTCAGGCGCAGTTTGGAACAGGATTTCAGGATTTGACATGATTTACAAGGTTCTCGGTTCGAACGTTCGTTCGGATTTTAGGCGAGTTCAGCAGCGAGGTCAAACGCAGGTCTTGTTAATCCTGAAAATCCTGAAATCCTGTCTAAGCTTGACAGTTTTGCCCGACTCCTCGTAGGGTTTGGTGCTTCCAGACATCCTGGAGGCGAATCTGTTCTGGTGAACGGCGCGGTCTTCAAAACCGTTAGTGAGCCCGTGAGAGCGGGCTTGGGTAGGTTCGATTCCTACACGCCTCCGCCAGTACCGAAGTCGACAAATTGTTCTTTTACAAGGAATTTCCTCACATGATCAGAGATTGGGTTGAGCTGAATATGACACCAGGCATCGGTCCTCGCGCCGCTGCCAAACTCCTCGAGCGTTTCGGTTCTGCTGAGGCAGTCTATAAAGCAACAAGAGCCGAATTGGAGCAGTTGCGGCTGCCGCCGGAGGCCGTCGATACCATCATCGCCCGCGACTTGCTCTCTCGCGCCGAAGCCGAGATAACCGCGGTAAAGCAACTCGGCGGCGACATTCTTTTATTAGATGACGGGGTTTATCCCTCATCCTTACGGGAAATCTACGACCCGCCTATTGTTCTGTATGTTAAAGGCGCATGGTCAGATTGCTTGGACCGTCCCTGTATCGGTGTGGTAGGGTCAAGAAGGTGTTCGACCTACGGCCAGAACGCGGCGAACATGCTGGCGCGTGACCTGGCCGAGCGGGGCGTGACCGTCGTTTCAGGGTTTGCACGTGGCATCGACGCTGCTGCGCACCGGGGCGCGCTGGAGGCTAATGGCCGCACAGTTGCCGTTCTCGGCACCGGAATCGACGAGGTTTACCCGCGCGAACACAAGAAGTTAGCGGCTGAGATGCTCGACCGCGGGGGCGCACTGGTCAGCCAGTTCCCATTGGGGACGCCACCGGTCTCGGAAAACTTTCCGTACCGGAACCGCATCATTAGCGGACTGAGTCTCGGGGTCGTGGTCGTGGAAGCGTCGGAGAATTCGGGATCTTTGATAACCGCGCGGCTGGCGATGGAGCAGAATCGGGAAGTTTTTGCTGTGCCCGGAAATATAACTTCTCGAAACTCGTTCGGGACGAACTATCTGATAAAAGGCGCGGGAGCGAAGTTGGTGCAGCAGTGGCAGGATATCGCCAGCGAGTTGCCGCAGCCGGTCGCCGCGTCGCTTTTGCCGCCCCCCTTTGGTGAACGGAAGAACCCGGTCGCCGAACGACTGGCGTTCGTTCCCGAAGGTCTTTCCCCCGCGGAGACGTGCGTTTTTAAGTTATTGACGCCGGACGACCCGGCGCACGTCGATTGGCTTTTTGATAAGAGCAAGCTCCCGATTTCGGAGCTCACGGCTGCGCTGCTTTCTTTGGAAATTCGAGAGTTGGTGAGGGCGCTGCCCGGTAGATGTTTTGTGAGAAAACTGTAAATGGCAAAAAATTTAGTAATAGTTGAGTCGCCTGCAAAGGCGAAAACCATAAACAAATATTTAGGAAAGGACTATCTGGTCAAGGCCTCGATAGGCCATATTAAAGATCTGCCTTCCAAAGGTCTCGGAGTCGATGTCGAACACAATTTCGAACCCACTTACGAGCTGATTCCCGATTCGAAGAAACGTAACAACAAGAGGATCGTCGCCGAATTAAAGAAAGCCGCGAAAGAAGCTGAAGCAATCTATCTCGCCGCTGACCCCGATCGCGAAGGTGAAGCAATCTGCCAGCACCTCGCCGAGGAGATCGTTCCGAAGCGACCCGCGAAGCCGGCGTTTCGCGTGATGTTCAACGAGATCACGAAGCGCGCCGTCAATGAGGCTTTCGAGAGTCCACGACAGATCGATGCGAACCTCGTCGATGCGCAACAGGCGCGTCGCGTGCTCGATCGTTTAGTAGGTTACAAAGTCTCGCCGTTGCTGTGCCGGACGATTGGTGGACGGTTGAGCGCCGGTCGCGTGCAGTCAGTCGCGCTCAGAATGGTTGTCGAGCGTGAGCGCGAGATCGAGAAGTTTGTTAAGACTGAGTACTGGACTATCGCCGCGAATCTGAGCTCGAAGCTGCCGCCCGCATTTGAGTCGCGGCTGTTCAAGATCGACGAACAGACAGTCAAAACCAGCGGCTTCGATCAAGAGCTCAAGAAGAACGAGATCGTCATCAACGATCAGTCGAAGGCCGATGAGATCGTCGCTGAAGCACAGCAGCAGTCGTTCGTTGTCACTGACGTCACGACTAAGGAACGGAAACGCAATCCGGTTCCGCCGTTCATCACTTCCAAACTGCAACAGGAAGCTTCACGCAAGCTCGGCTTCGCAGTGAAGAAGACGATGATGCTCGCGCAGAAGCTTTACGAAGGCGTCGAGCTTGGTGACGAAGGCTCTGTCGGTCTCATCACTTACATGCGAACTGACTCGACGCGCGTTTCGGATACGGCGCTGGGTGAAGTCCGCAATTACATCAACGGTCAGTACGGTGGTAATTATCTGCCAGAGAAGGCCGTGCACTATCGCTCGAAGAAAGATGCGCAGGACGCACACGAAGCGATCCGCCCGAGCGAAGTCGCACGCACGCCTGACTCGCTGGCGAAGTATCTCAAACCCGAAGAGCTCAAACTGTATCGCTTAATATGGCAGCGCTTTGTCGCGTCGCAGATGATGCCCGCCGTTTTCGATCAAACAACGATCGACATTCAGGCCGGACGATTTATCTTCCGCGCGACCGGCTCGGTGCAGAAGTTTGACGGCTTCCTCAAGATCTACCAGGAAGGCCGCGACGAGAAGGCCGAAGACGACGATGAAGCCGAGCGCAGCCTGCCGCTTGTCGAAAAGGGCGAGAACCTTAATCTGAATAAGATCACGCCTGAGCAGCACTTCACCGAGCCGCCGCCGCGTTACACGGAAGCGACGCTCGTGAAAGCGCTCGAAGAGAAAGGCATCGGACGGCCTTCGACTTACGCAGCCATTATGTCGACGATTCAGGAGCGTGAGTACGTCGAGAAGATCCAGGGACGCTTTCATCCGACTGCGCTAGGCAAAACCGTCAACGATCTTCTGATCGACGGCGGTTTCGACGATCTCTTCAACGAGACTTACACCGCGCGCATGGAAGAAGAGCTCGACGAGATCGAGGACGGGAAGATCCGTTGGACCAAGGCGCTGCGCGAGTTTTACGACAAGTTTGAAGGCGACCTGAAACAGTTTCAGCATTACATCAAAGACATCAAAGAGAAGAACGTTCCGACTGAAGAGGTGTGTTTGAAGTGCAACACGCCGGGCATGGTCCAGAAGTGGGGACGCTTTGGTCCGTATTTGAAATGTCTCAACTGCGAGGCGACGCGTGATGCTGAGCCAGCGAATGGTTCTAACGGCGCCTCAGCTTCAACTGAGACGCAGCCGGCGAATGAAGAAGCAGCGGAACCGGAAGTCTGCGATCTGTGTGGCAAGCCGATGCAGTTGAAGCGCGGACGTTTTGGTCCATTCCTTGGCTGCACTGGTTATCCGGAATGTCGCAACATCAGGAAGATTGGGAAGAGTGGTGTGGCTGCACCACCGCCCGTGCCGATCGATGAGAAGTGTCCTGTCGATGGCGCGCAACTGGTGAAGCGTGTCGGGCGTTTCGGTGAGTTCATTTCGTGTTCGAATTATCCGAAGTGCAAGTATATCAAGCAGGAGACGGTCGGTGTTTCCTGTCCGCGTCCGGGTTGCAAGGGCGAGATCGTCGTGAAGAAGTCGAAACGCGGCAAAGCGTTTTACGGCTGCTCGGAATATCCGAACTGCAACGTCGTTTACTGGGACAAACCCGTACTCGAGACTTGCCCGGACTGTAACGCGCCGTTTCTTCTGGAGAAGACCACGAAGAAGCAGGGAACCTTCCGCTACTGCGCCAAAGAAGATTGTTCTAGCCACGAAAAGGCAGAAAAAACACAAAAAGTTTCTTAGGTTTCCCGTCCTCGGCGTATCTCAACGCTCTCTGCGTTAAAGAGCAACTCAAACGCAGAGGACGCAGAGATACGCCGAGAACCGCAGAGAAGACATCACTCTTTGGGGCTTTTGTGTTTTTTGTGGCAGTATTAGGCGTCCATCCTATCTTTTAGGTACAACTTCGAGGAGACCACCATGAATCATCGGCGTATTGCGGCCGTAGTGCTGCTCCTGACTTTCATCATCTCGCCGGCTTCTCTGCTTGCACAACAGACACCGGCTCCAACGCCAGATCCTAACGATCCAATCCAACGCATCAAGGACGAGGGCATGAACCGCTCGCAGGTCATGCAGACGCTGAGCTATCTCAGCGACGTCATTGGACCACGCCTGACTGCATCACCGGGCATGAAGCGCGCCAACGAATGGACGCGCGATCAGCTGACCAAGTTTGGGCTTCAGAATGCACACCTTGAAGCGTGGGGACCATTCGGTCGCGGCTGGACCTTGAAGCGGTTTTCCGCGCAAGTGACTGACCCGACAGCGATCCCTCTGATCGCGTATCCCAAAGCCTGGTCGCCCGGTCTGTCGAGCCCCGTCACTGCTGACGTCGTCTACTTCGACGCGAAAACAGAAGCAGACTTCGAAAAGTACAAAGGCAAGCTCAACGGAAAGATCGTTTTGACGGCGCCTCTGCGCGACGTCAGTGCACACTTCGAGTCACTTGGCACGCGCTTGACCGAGAAAGACTTGTTGACGCTCGCAGACGCGCCCGAGCCGCGTCCCGCCGGCGGTAATCGCGGAAACTTTGCCGCTAACCCGCAGTTACGCGCCGCGTTTGAACTGGCGAATGCGAAGATGCGCTTCTTCCAGTCGGAAGGCGCGGCAGTGTTGGTCGATCCGAGCCGTGGCGATGGCGGCACGATGTTCGTGCAGTCAGCCGCCGTGCCGAGTCCGCCGCGCGACCCGAACGCGACTACGACGACACCATTCGCGCGCGGAATACCGCCATACGACAAGAGCGCGCCAAAAACGATGCCGCAGCTCATCGTCGCTGTCGAGCACTACAACCGCATCGTGCGTATGTTGCAGGCCGGCGAGCCTGTGAAGATGAGCGTCGATCTGGCGGTTGCGTGGCAGGACGCCGATCCCATGGGCTACAACACGATTGCCGAGATTCCAGGTACCGATCTCAAAGACGAGATCGTAATGATTGGTGGTCACATGGATTCGTGGCACTCGGGCACCGGCGCGACAGACAACGCCGCGGGCTGCGCAGTCGCAATGGAAGCCGTGCGAATCATTCAGGCGCTCGGTATCAAACCGCGTCGCACGATCCGGATCGCTCTGTGGAGTGGCGAAGAGCAGGGGCTGCTAGGCTCACGCGCTTACGTTGCCGATCACTTCGGCACGTTGCAAAACCCGGCGACATCCGCTGTGCCCGCGACGGGTGGCGTGAACAACGGAATGGGCGGCGGCAATAACGGCAACGCAAATGGTGCTCCGGCCGGACCAACGCTCATCACGAAACCCGAGTACGAGAAGCTGAGTGCTTACTACAATCTCGATAACGGCACGGGCAAGATTCGTGGCGTTTACCTGCAAGGCAACGAAGCCGTGCGTTCGCTGTTTCGTCAGTGGCTCGCGCCCTTCCGAGACCTCGGCGCAAACACGCTTTCGATCTCGAACACCGGCGGTACGGACCACCTCTCGTTCGATGGGATTGGTTTGCCGGGATTTCAGTTTATTCAGGACGAGATCGAGTACGACACGCGCACACACCACTCAAACCAGGATGTGTTCGATCGTATTCAAGGCGACGACATGAAGCAGGCAGCCACGATCATGGCGGCGTTTATTTATCAGACGGCGATGCGCGATCAGAAAATACCGCGCAAACCTGCGCCGGGAGCGAGATAAAACAGAACCGAGCGCGGTAGCGCCGGGTCAGTCTTCCAATCAGGCGCGCTTGGAAGGTTGACCCGGCGCTACCGCGCTCGGTTCTGTTATTTACCGCCGCCCGTCATTACGTATGACTTCACATAGCGGCGCAAATCTTCGACATTGGTTTTACGGTAGGCGGTAAAGTCGTTTGCGATTCCGGCGTCGGGCAGCGCGAGCAGAATAAAAGCCTCCAACAATCCTTCTTTGTCCAGCTTCCTGATCACCTGTAGCGAAGCATCTCCGGTTTGCTTGTCCAGCACTTTGATAGCCGCACGCATCGCCGAAGCTTCTTCTTTCAAACTGTGACGATACGTCTTCTCATTCGGATACTCCCTGGCGAAGTTCTCCTTCGGCCAACCAGCTCGAATTAATCCGTAAGTCATCCACGCGCCTGCTGAACCACTCTTGTCGTCCTTCTTGAACATTTCCGGATCGAGAGTCAGCGTTGTTTGGCCTTCCTGCTTTTGCGCGACGTTCGCCGGAAGATCTACACGCGGGTGTGCGAGCTCGATGTGGACTTTCTCTCCCCAGTTCACAAAGCCTGCGCGAGCGAGACGGTTATAAGGCTCGGCGATGTAGGCCTCGACAAACTTCTCGCCCGCCTCGGTGACCTTGCCCTGCTTCATGAGCGAGTCGCCCCAGTAGCGGTAAGCAGTCTCACGATCAGGATTGATTGCGACCGCTCGCGCGAACCATTCGCTTGCTTTCGCCTGGTCGGCTGTCTTGAAGTAGACGTCGCCCGTGAAGAGTGCGGCTTCATAGAGCTTCGGATCGAGCATCAGCGCGCGCTGGTAACTCTCGGCTGCCTTCGGAAAATCTCCCTTCGCGAATGCGGCTTCGCCTTCGTGCATTGCCTCGTCCACTTCTTTCTTGGACGAGAAACTCCCGTCGTCGCCGCCGTCGATCGGAATACCTTCGATCATCGCACTCAAGAGCGGGCTGTTTGCTCCGAGTTTTTGTGCCTGCACGAGCAGTGCTCGACCACGTTTGCGCGCTGACTTACGCTCTTCGGGAGTCTTCAGGTAAGCGCTCTGCGTGAACACGAGCATTCCGAGATTTTCGATGACGGCAGGATCTTCCGGGTACTTGAGCGCAAGCTGTTCGAAGAGCGGCAAAGCCTCGACGTACTTGGCGTCTCTGTAAAGCTCGAAGGCGCGTTGACGATCGGGATCTCCCTGTGCTGCTGCGGCGCCGAACGAGGCGAGAAGCAGGAGAACCAGAATTCCGAATTGTGCAGATTTTTGGAGGACGGGCATAAGGGAGAGTCTATCCCGCTGGGTTAAAAAAGCAAAGGTTAGCCGCGGATTAACATCCGCGGCTAAGTATTAGCTCGGGTTGCGTTCGAGCGAGGGTTGGTAACTGGGCGATCGTTGTTCCGGGCGCTTTTCCGCGTTCGGAAGATGATCCCCGATGAAGTTTCGCAGCGAAGTGATCAGCGCTGGTAGCACCACCGTCTTCGCCGTCTTCGAAAGCTCCTGCACAAAAGCGTCGCCAATATTTCCTGCCTCATTCTTCACTCGGTCGAAGGCTGGGGTATTAGCGAGCTTCTGGATGAAGTTTGGTCCGGTGTCGTGATGCGTTCCGTTTTCAGGTTTCGCGTACAGTGGAGCAGCCATCGCCGCGCCGCTCGCGATTCCCTGCGTCGCATAGTGTCTCGACTCATCGCCGTAGCGATCGATCGCCGAGTGATATTCACTGCTGTCGCCTTTTACGTAGTTGGCTATGCAGTAACCGGTACAGAAGCCAGCGCCAAGGGCCGCCGCGCTCCAAACCACCGGCCGTCTCTTAAACTGTTCACGCCAATCGAGAGTGTCTTTAACTGCCTGTACTTGATTCGCCACAGTTTCTTTTATCTCCGATACTGTACTTGTGATCGAATCGCGCGCTTCACCCAAACGACGCTGAAGTTCTTCCTTGGAAGGCTCCTCGTTCGTTAGGTCCTGCGCGCGAGCCAGTCCTAGAGTTCGTTCTTCAGCCATTGCTTATCCTTTCTCAGTTCCTGAACTGTTCTCTGGGGCACCAGATCCTGCCTGGAGAGCCGGCTCTTCATGGCCATCACGACGATCGCGCCCACCAGTAGATAGAAGCCGCCGGTCACTACAAACCCGAGAGCGTAACTGGCCGGTTGGCTGAAATTTGCCTGCGCGAACAGAGTCGAGACCGCGAAAGCGATCGCTACATTGAGAAGTGCAAAGCCAACGGTTGCGATCACGGCGCCAATCGCGATCATGGTGATGCCCCGCGCGTAGGCGTTTGCCTCCTCCTTGATCTCCACTTTGAATAACGCAAGCTGAGAATTGAAGAGCTGCATCACGTCGTCGCCGAGACGGCTGAAAAGATTTGGCAGACCCTCAGCTTCGCCGCCTGTATCCAGCCCGTTCGTCTTAGTTAGACTTGTTTTTGGTGTCGCCATGTTTGGTCACCCCCTGTTCGTGGGTTCGCGACCGGCTTAGCGCCGGCCCCGAATGATCAGACCGAGTAAAAGACCGGCTGCTGCTGAAATCAGAAGCGCCTGGCCTGGTTTCTGGCGCGCATATTCTTTCGCGTTCTCTGCGAGCTCACCGAGATCTGCGTTTTGCAGTTCTTTGAACTTGTCGCCGACGACGGAGACCTTGTCACTCACGTAGTCTTTCGCCTGAGTGGCGACTTCAGAGATCTTTTGACCGTAGTCATGAGCTGTTTGCGATAGAGCAGCCGCGGCGCCGGTTCCAGTTCCAGTAGTTCCGGTCGTGCCCGGGGTCACGCCTGTTGTTCCGGTGGCTGGTTTGGTTGGTTCGTTGATGCTTCCATTTTCTGGCATGTCGAAATACTCCTTCTCAGATAAAAAATAGAATTTGGGCTAGCTGCACAGTTGAGCAAGCTATGTGCCGATAGATTACGCGCAAAAGGCTGGCATTTAGGCGTGTGGTTTGTTGCGAAAGAATACAAGTGCGATCGGATCCGTACAACGAATCGAAGAACGTATTGAACAACTCCACTTAAGTTCTTGACATCAAAGCGGGCCGATGGTAAGTAAGTACTTACTTTACACTAGGAAGAAGGAAGATAAACAGGATTGAGTAAGCAGATGACAGTCGAAGGGGTCGCAACCGGCACCCGGATGGCGGGAGAAGAGCGGCGGCTCCAGATCCTCGCAGTGGCCGTAAGCCTGTTCTCACAGAAAGGCTTTCGCGGCACTACTACAAAAGAGATTGCCACCGCGGCCGGAGTCTCCGAGGCGATGGTGTTTCGACACTTCGCCACCAAACAGGAGCTCTACTCCGCCATTCTCGATCACAAAGCCTGCGCCAGTGGCCGGTTTGATCCGGCGCAGACGGCGGCCGAACCGATGGAGCGCAAAGACGATCGCGCCGTCTTCGAATCGCTCGCACTCGGCGCCTTAGATCATCACGAAAAGGATCCGCAGTTCCAGCGACTGCTGCTCTACTCGGCGCTCGAGAAGCACGAGCTCTCGCAGATGTTCTTCGACCAGATCGTGCGGCACGTTTACGAGTTTCTGGGCGGCTACATTCGCGAGCGACAGCGCGACGGAGCGTTCATCGACATCGATCCCGCGATCGTAGTGCGCTGCTTCATCGGCATGGTGATGCACCACTCGCTCAACAACAATCTCTGGGATCCCGATCGTCGTTTGCTGAACATCTCGAACGAGAGCGCCGCAAAAGTTTTCACTGAAATTCTCTTAAAGGGAATTACTTTGCCCAAGGCGGCAGAGGCTGAATAGTTAATTAAAGACAAGATGCAACTTACTGGGAAATTAAAACTCGCGCTTGTAATGCTGCTGCTCGTCGCCGTCGGAGCTTTTGTCGCGTCGTGTCGTGGCTCGAAAGCGAATGTTCGAAAAGAGGAATCAACCGCGAATGCGGAGCCGGTCGCTGTCGAGGTGACGACTGTCGCCGCGATCAAACGCGAGCTGCCGCGCTTCTTTGAAGCAACCGGCAGTCTTGCTGGCGACCAGCAAACCGACGTCGCGCCGCAGACTTCAGGCAAGGTCGTCGCCGTCGGCGTCGACATTGGCAGCTACGTCAGGCGCGGTCAGATGCTCGTGCGTCTCGACGACGCCGAGTTGAAACTGCGTGTTGCGCAGGCGTCGGCTCAAGTCGAACAGACCAAAGCTGCAGTGCGCCAGGCCGAAGAGAAGATCGGGCTTCGTTCGGGGCAGGCATTCGATCCCAATCGCGTTGCGGACGTCGCGGCGGCGAAGGTCACGCTGGATCTTGCCGAGAAGAATTTGCAACGCGCCGAGAAGCTGATCGAGTCAGGCGACGTGTCGCGTTCTTTTTACGACGACGCGCGCGCGCGCCGCGATCAGTTGAAAGAGCAGTATGAAGTCGCCCTCGCACGCGCTCGACAGGACTATGCGGGGGTCGATGTGGCGCGCACGAACGTCGCGAACGCGCAGGCGCAGCTCGGGCTCGCGCAAAAGAATTTACAGTACGCGGTCATTCCCGCGCCGATCGACGGTTTTGTGACCGAACGAACAGCGGACCTGGGCGAATACGTTTCGCCGCAGCAGAAAGTCGCGACGATCGTTCGCACCAACCCGTTGCGCATTCGTATCGACATTCCCGAGCAGGCGATTCCGGAAGTGAAGGTGGGCCAGTCAGTGTCGATCACGACGAGCGCGTGGCCTGACAAGAATTTCGCCGGACGTGTTGCGCGCATCGCACCGAATGTTTCGGCGCAGTCGCGCACGTTGACTGTCGAAGCGGAGATCGAGAACAGCGGCAACGCACTCAAGCCGGGACAGTTTGCCACCGTGCGAATTTTGCAGGAGCGAGCTGAGCCGGCGGTGCTGATTCCGTCGCGCGCGGTCGTGAACGAAGCGGGCGTGAATCGCGTGTACGTGATCAAAAACGGCCACGCCGAGCAGCGTCTCGTGCAGACAGGTCAAACCGACGGCGACCTGATCGAGATCAGGAACGGCATCGCCGCGGACGAACAGGTCGCGACGAGCAATCTCGAGCAGCTAACCGACGGCGTCGCTGTTAAGCAGTAGGAATCTTCTCTGTGCAACCTCTGTGTCCTCTGTGTCTCTGTGGTGGTTTGCACTTTAGTTTAACCACAGAGGCACAGAGGACACAGAGGTTGCACAGAGAAGAAGCCAGTTAACCTAGAAACAATTATTATGCAGAAGCTTGCTGAAATATGTGTTCGCCGCCCGGTGTTTGCGACGATGTTGATTCTCAGCCTGACTGTCGTCGGGTTGTTCTCCTACAAGTCGCTGGGCGTCGATCTGTTTCCTAAGATCGACTTGCCGACGATCACTGTCACGGTCGTGAATCCCGGCGCGTCGCCGCAGGAGATCGAGACTGAGATCACCGATCAGGTGGAAGGCGCAGTCAACACGATCTCCGGTATCGACGAGCTCCGCTCAACGTCCGTCGAAGGTGTTTCGCAAGTCTTCATCACGTTCCTGCTCGAGAAAAATCCTGACGTCGCGGCGCAGGAAGTCAGAAACAAGATCGAGCTGATCAACAACGATCTTCCGGTCACAGCGGAAGCGCCGATCGTACAAAAACTCGACACTGACGCAGCGCCCGTGGTCCGCATCGCCGTGTCGGCGCCACGCTCAATACGCGAAGTTACAGACGTTGCCGACAACCAGATCAAGCAGCAGATCGAATCGATCAACGGCGTCGGAGACGTGCAGATCATCGGTGGACGCCGTCGCGAAATTCAGATCTGGGTCGACCCCGACAAGATGCGCGCCTTCAACGTAACAGTGGCGCAGGTCGCTGATGCAGTGCGCGCGCAAAACCTTGAAGTGCCGGGCGGCCGTGTTGACGAAGGCGCGCGCGAGCTGACGGTGCGCACGATGGGCCGCATCGTCAATCCTGCCGAGTTTAACGATCTCGTGGTCGCGAATCGCGGCACTTACGCAGTCAAACTCAGTGACATCGGTTACGCGGAAGACGGAGCCGAAGAGCCTCGTACTGAGGCGCGACTAAACGGCCAGCCCGCGGTGACGCTGATCGTCTCGAAACAGTCGGGCCAGAATACGGTCGCCGTCGCCGACGCTGTGAAGCAGCGTTTGGAGGAGATCAGCAAGACGCTGCCGCCGGGTTTTAAGACCGAAGTTGTCGGCGACCAGTCGATCTTTATCAAAGCGTCGATCGAAGCGATTCAGACCCACTTGATCGAGGGCAGTATTCTCGCCGCGATCGTCGTATTCGTGTTCCTTTGGAGTTTCCGATCGACGGTCATTGCCGGTCTCGCGATTCCGACGTCGCTCATCGCCACGTTTGGTCTCATGGCGGCAATGGGCTTCACGTTGAATCAGATCACGATGCTCGCCCTCACGCTGATGGTCGGTATCGTGATCGACGACGCGATCGTCGTACTCGAAAACATTTTCCGATTTGTCGAAGAGAAAGGTGTGCCGCCGTTCCAGGCCGCAATTGAGGGCACGAAGGAGATCGGCCTCGCGGTCATGGCGACGACGTTGTCGCTGCTCGCGGTGTTTCTGCCGGTCGGATTTATGGGCGGCATCGTCGGACGTTTCATGTCGTCCTTCGGTCTGACCTCGTCGTTCGCGATTGCGGTGTCGTTGCTCGTATCGTTCACGCTGACGCCGATGCTCGCGGCGCGTTTGATCAAGCGCAGCGACGACGAGAAAGAGCGTGCACTCGAGAAGCACACCGAGCCCGCGGATCACGGCTCGAAGGAATCACGTTTTTATCGCCCGATCGATCGCACGTACACGAAGTTGTTGACGTGGTCCATGGCGCATCGCTGGGTCGTCGTTGTTGCATGCGCGATCGTGATCTTGAGCATCGTCCCGCTTTTCATGTTTGTTGGTAAGAACTTTTTGCCGGTTGATGACCAGGCGCAGTTTGAGCTCAACGTCCGCGCGCCTGAGGGTTATTCACTCGCGAACACTTCAACTCTGGCGGAGCGCATTGCGTCCGACGTGCGCAAGCTGCCCGGCGTGATCGATACCCTGGTGACGATCGGCGGCGGCCAGCAGGAGCAGGTCAACGTCGCCACCATCTACGTGAAGATGACTCCGATCGAGGAGCGCAACTTTTCACAGCAGTCGTTGATGGTGCGCGCGCGCACTGAGGTTCTGGGTAAGTATCAAAAAATGTATCCGGGACAATTGCGCACGAGCGTGCAGCAAGTGGCGGCGATCTCCGGTGGCGGATTTCGCAATGCCGATATTCAATATGTAATTGGTGGTCCTGATCTCAACAAGCTGACGCAGTATTCAAACGCGTTGCTCGAGAAGATGAAGACCATTCCGGACGTCGTCGACGTTGACTCGACTTTGATTAGCGGCAAGCCGGAGCTCCGCGTGGAGATCGACCGCGCGCGCGCGGCTGATCTCGGCGTGCGAGTCGGCGATATCGCGCAGGCTCTCAACTCGCTAGTCGCGGGTCAGAAAGTATCGACCTTCAACGCTGGCACGGACCAGTATGACGTGCGCGTGCGTTCGGTGGGAGAGTTTCGCACGAGCGTCGAGGGTCTGAAGCGCATGATCGTGTCATCCACGAAGGTTGGTTGGGTCAGTCTGGACAACCTTGTGCGTGTCGATGAGGGAACCGGTCCTGCAGCTATCGATCGTTTGAATCGCAAGCGGCAGGTGACGTTACTGGCTAACATCAGGCCGGGCGGCTCGCAGGCGGCGGTCATTCAAAAGATGAATGAGTTTGCGAAACAGATCAATATCGATCCTGCCTATTCGACCGGACTGGCGGGGCGCTCGAAAGAGCTCGGACGTGCGGGTTACTACTTCGTACTGGCGTTCGTCCTTTCGTTTGTCTTCATGTACATGGTGCTGGCGGCGCAGTTTGAGTCGTTCATCCACCCGATCACGATTCTGTTGACGCTGCCGCTTGCGATTCCGTTCGGCATCCTGGCGCTGCTGATGACGGGACAGACGGTGAACATCTTCTCGGGGCTTGGGCTTTTGCTGTTGTTTGGTGTGGTCAAGAAGAACGCGATCTTGCAGATCGATCACACAAATCAACTGCGTGCACGTGGCATGGAGCGGCTTGAAGCGATCATTCGCGCGAACCGCGATCGCTTGCGGCCGATTTTGATGACGACTATCGCGCTCGTGGCCGGCATGTTGCCGTTGACGATCTCGACTGGTCCAGGTTCGGGAACAAATCGATCGATCGGCGTGCTGGTGGTTGGCGGGCAGACGCTCTGTTTGTTGCTGACGTTGCTGGCGGTGCCGGTTTTCTATTCGCTGTTTGACGATCTAGCGCGCAGTCGTGTTTGGGGTCGGATTCGCGATGGCCTTCATGGCCTGTTTGGACGCGTGCGCCGGAGGGCGGCGACGGCTGCGGCTGGGTTGATCTCAAAGCAGTAACACCGATTACATGGATTTAAGACGGATTATGAAATTAAGAACTTTGTTACTAATTGTCGTCGCACTGGGCGCGAGTTCGATTGTGAGCGCGCAGGAAAAGAAGCCGATGCCGGAGATGAGTCGTGTCGGTGTCGATACGAACCAGGCTCACCCGCTGTCGTTGCGTGAAGTGTTGGCGATGGCGCTCGAGAACAATAAGGACATCGAAGTCGCGCGACAGAATGTGCGTATCGCTGAGTTTGATTACCGCGGCTCGCAGGGCGCTTACGATCCGCGCTTCACGACGCAGGCTTTTTACGAGCGCATCGAGAGCCCGATTTCGAGCTTCCTCGCCGGCGGCCAGAACGGCTCGACGATTCAGACCGATTACACCGGCACCGCGCGTCTTGAAGGTCAAACACCACGTTTCGGCGGCAACTATCGTCTGGACTTCTCGTCGGTAAAGCTGAACACGAACAACCAGTTCACAGCTCTCAACCCGTCGTACCCGTCGGCACTGACGTTCAGTTACACGCAGCCGCTCTGGCGCGGGCTCAAGATCGATCAGACGCGACGCCAGATTCAGATCGCACGCAAGAACCTCTCGTTAACTGACGCACAGTTTCGACAGCGCGCGATCGATACGATCACAAACGTGCAGCGTGCTTACTGGGATCTCGTGTTTGCCCTGCGCAGTTTGCAAGTGCAGCGCGACGCCGTCTCAACCGCACAAACGCAGCTCGAGCACAACAAGCGCCTTGTGAACGAAGGACAACTCGCCCCGATCGACGTTGTCGCCGCTGAAGCGCAGATCTCGTCTTTCGAGCAACGCGTTTTTGGCGCGATCGAAGAAGTGTCGCGCACCGAGAATAATCTCAAGAACATGATCGCGCAGGACCAGAAAGCGAATCTCTGGTCCGAGTCGATCGTTCCGACTGATTCGGTCGATCTCGCTGCGCCGGTTGTTTCTCTTCCTGATGCTTTGAAGACCGCGATGGAGAACCGGCCGGAGCTGCAGCAATCAGACGTGTTGAAGGAGATCAATCAGATCGATCAAAAGTTTTTCAAAGACCAAACGAAGCCGGGTATCGATTTAGTTGGCACATACGGCGTGACTGGTCTCGCCGGTTCTGTCAGCAGCAACATCGTGAATCCGTTGACGCAATCGAGCCTATTACAGAGGCAACGAATCGATGAGCTTTCTGCACTCGCTGGTCTCGATCCGTTGCCGGTGATTCCACCGCAACAGTTCTCGCAGGATTTGCTCGGCGGCTACGGACAGTCGCTACAAAACCTGCTTGCGAATCGCTACGGCACCGCCAGAATCGGAGTGCAGATCAGTTTGCCTTTGCGTAATCGCACGGCTGAAGCAAACCTGGGCCGCTCGCTCGTTGAAGGCGAGCGCATCGGAACACAGCGCAAGCAACTCGAGCAAACAATTCAGGTTGATGTTCGTAATGCATTGCAGTCGGTGCGAAGCTCTGAAGCTCGTTTGCGTGCGGCAGTAGCGACGCGTGAAGCCAACGAACAGCAGTTTGCAAGTGAGCAGAGGAAGTTGGACGTGGGTCAGTCGACGGTGTTCCTCGTGCTGCAACGACAAAACGATTTGACTGAATCACGTAGTCAGGAGTTGAGAGCGCAAACAGATCTGAATAAGGCGATTGCGGACTTACAACGAGCGACAGGCAATGCGTTGAATGTGAACAGTATCGTCGTGCGAGTGCGCTAACAGGTTTCCCCGTGCGGCTGCACCAAAAGTCACGACGTAGCGGTGGGTTTCAGGGGGCGAAACTCACCGCTTGCTATTTTTAAAGAATGGCTTCGACGACTTTGAAGGCGACGATGATGGCTGCAACACCGCCAATCGAAGCAAATAAATACCACACTGGCTGCTTGGCTCGACAAGCTGGACAGCGGGTTCGCGTCGGGGCCACGTCCCTCTCGCAATTACTACACGTCATTTTGAGATCACTTTTGCCGCAAGCACAATCTACACAAAAATGGATCGGGGGTTCAGTTTTGTGCCTTGGTGCTTTTTTGTGATCCCATTCTAACATTGGTCCACAGGGGAAAGTGATCAGAAACTTCAACTTTTTTATCGATTCCAAAAGTGGCAGCTTCCAATCCTCGCAGCCAAACCCAGTCAAGCTTCAGCTCAATGGGAACAAAAAGAACTTTTCGTCGGAACGTCGACTGATCTTCAAACGGAGTTTTCCATCCGGCGTTCGAAAAAAGTTTTCTGACTTTGCCGCCAACGTTCGGCTCCCAGGTATTGAAGTCGCCCATGACCATCGCAGGCATGTCAGCAGGAAACTGAGTGAGGTCGTCGAGCACGGCTTTGTATTGCTCCAACTTCTTAGCGATCTTGATGCGCGTTTCCGCGTGTGCGGAGTAAATGCGCCAGCGGCCGTTGGGCATTTCGATAGTAGCGCCGAGCGCTACGCGGCGTCGCTGGCCTGGTCCAGGATGCGGCAGCACGATGCGATGCACGTCTGACAGTGGATAGAAACTCAAAATCGCGACCCCCGTTTCCTCTTCGTCAGTCGACTGGGGCGGCGGCGGTGCGGCCCAGGCGTAATACATGCCCAACGCCTCGGCGATCGTCTTCACCGTATTGTGGTGGCCGGTGCGTTTCTTGTGTCGATCGACTTCCTGTAGCGCGAGTATTGAAGCGCCGCCGATCTCAGGATCTTCCTGTAGCAACTTGATCATGGTCTGGAGATCGTCGCCGCTGCGCCAGCGGATGTTGTAAGTGATGACTTTGATTTCGGTGGGCGCGGAAGTTTGTTTCCGGATGGTGGCGGCTTGTCCCGATTCGAGAAGCGGAGTGTCGTTGTGGCCCACGAGTAGAGAGAGCAAGAGTACAAGTACCATCATTATCTCCAATCTTCCCTGGTTAGTTTCCGGTCATCATTTTAAGCTAAACTTCGTCTATGAGTCTGTCCGAGAATAAACTCGATGTTCTCGCAGTTTTTTCACATCCTGATGACGCGGAGTTGTCGGTGGCGGGAACATTGCTGAAATTGAAGTCACAGGGTTATCGCACGGGTGTTTGCGACATGACGCGCGGCGAGATGGGAACGCGTGGCACGCCCGAAATTCGCGCCAAAGAAGCACTCGACGCGGCGCGCGTCATGAAACTCGACGCGCGATTGAATCTCGAGCAGCCGGACGGGCACGTTCAGCCGACCGAAGTGGCGCGCACCGCGCTTGTTCGCGCCCTGCGCACGCACCAGCCGAAAGTTCTCATCACGACGCACGAAGACGATCCGCATCCCGACCACGCGAACACGTCAATCATCGTGAGGCAGGCAGCACGGCTCGCGACGATGAAGCGCTACGACGAGGAGTCGGGGCTCGCGCCGGTACCCATGCCCGCGATCATGCACTCGCTCTTCTCGCGACGCATCGTGCCGTCATTTGTGGTTGATGTCTCGGATTTCGTTGATGAAAAAATGAGCGCAATCCGGGCGTACGGTTCGCAGTTTTACGATGCGGCGTCTAAAGAACCGGCGACGCGCATCAGCCAGCGTGGATTTCTGAGTGAGATTGAATACCGGATGAGATACTTCGGATCGCTGATCGGCGTCGAGGCCGGCGAACCTTTTTACGTGCGCGAAGCGCTAAACGTCGACGACCCTCTTGCCCTTCTAACGCGCCCAATGAATATCTACTCGTGAGATATCTTGTAATCTTGAAAATCCTGAAATCTTGTTAGACGACTTACAGGTATCGGGTGTCTGCGTATGCGCCTGCGTAACCGTGACAACTACCAATAGACATAAGGTGAGATTGATTCTTTGCATATCGTGGGAGGAGTTGGAGGGGTGGCCCTCCGTGGCCACCCGTCAGGTGAATTCGCAAACGGGCGGCCACGGAGGGCCGCCCCTACAGTTGTTTCTTTTCTAACACTGTGCGTGCGATCGCGAGTGTTGCTACAGCCCGAGGCGATTCTCCCGTGAATGTTTTGGCGAGCTGAATCGCTCGAAGTAGATCGGCGCGCGCAAGATGCCTGAAAACCGCCAGCAAGTCAAAATCTTCGGCCGTGCTTTGCGACATCACCACCATCATCTTTGTTCGCAGCACCGAAGCGATGCGGCTGTCTTCACCAGTGTAAGTTTCAGCGCCGTTCGCGGCTTTCACGACTTCGCTGAGAACTTCCCACGCCCGAACACGATCGACTTCCGCGAGGCCAACCGCCACCGCCGTCAACGCTCGGGCGCGATCCGGATCGCTCGCACTGATGCGACGACTTTCCGCAAGCGCCTCGTCGAGCAGATCGGTTGCGCGTGAGCGCTCGTTTGCAAGGACGAACTTCGCCGCACTTGTCAACGCCCACACCTTCTGAATACTCGTGAGATCGCCACTCTTGACGAGTCGAGTGATCTCCGCGACGTCTTTCTTTCGAACTGCGAGTTGAACAAGTTGGAAATCCGTATAAGCCTTGACACTCTTGCGCAGCTCCGTGTTCTCGATCTTGTCGACGAGATCTCTTCCACGCGGATCGCCGCTGTCAGAGAACGCGACTGCATAGTCAGCATAGATCGCATCGCGTTCTTCCGAGGTCTTCGCGCGATCGAGTCGCTCCTGCATACGTTGAGCTGGATCGCCCTCTTCCGACTCTGGTTGAATACCGACAGTGACAGCGCGATTATCACCTTGCTGAAATGTGGAAGGCACGTACGAAGCGAGGGCCGTCATCTGCGTGCGCAAGCCGGGCGCGAGATCCGCAGCATACTGTTCGAACAACGGCAGCAGTCGTTTGATCATCAGGTACTTTCCGGTTTGACCTGACGTGGTCCGATCCTGATCCGGTGCGGCGAGTGGCTGCATCAGGATCTGGTATGCGACTTTCAGAAAATTGTTTCTGAGCGTTTGATCGACTTCGGGTGCAGGCGTCGGACCTCTTTGCCGGCTTTGATTCGCTCCGCCGCTCGGCTCGAATGTCACGTAGAGAAACGGCGTGAACAGATACGACGAAAGACCTGATACGGTGTTGGCGTCAGAGGTTGGGTCGGTCGCCGCACGTACCATCAGCGCTGTATAAGCGGAATCGGCGGCTTGAGCATTTTTCTCGCGCAGTGCTGACAAGAAGAAGATCGTGTCGGGGTTTACGGCGGTGAGTGCGGGTGTGGCGAATTCGATCGCGCGTTCGACTTCACCGTCTTCGACAAGCCGTCGTGCAAGTTGCAAACGTTGCGATACGCCGAGTTGCGTGCTGGGATTATTGCGGCGTTGATCTGCGGCAGCTTCGTTGCGTTGTTTCTCGTTCGCTTCGTCCAGGGCTTTGAGAAACTCTTCGCCGAGTTTGCGATCGCGCTTAGCGACGAGTCGCAGGACTTCACTACGAATATCCGGACCTCCGCGGACCACGACTGGCTCGCCTGAAGATTCCAGTCGCTTCATTTCTTCGGAGCGTTTCTTTGCTGATTCGGCGTCGACGATCTCAGCCGCTTCCCACGCGCGCCGGAATAGTTCTCGCGCACGCTCGCGATCGGTGTCCCACAGAACGTCTGCGGCTCGCGCCTGGACGCGCGCACGTCGCGTTTGATCTTTGAAGCTGCGCGCTTCGTCAGCCAGAGTGCTGACGAGCGAAATCGCGACTGTGCGTTGTTGCGCGGCCTCGGCATCGGCTTCTTCGGCCGCGGCTGGTTTTGCTGCTTTTTTCGGCTGAGCGAAAGTGACTGGAACGAACAGAGCAAGGCAGAGACACGCAATTGCGGCGAAGGGTAGGCGCATAGAACACTCCTGTAGGTCTGAAATGCGGATGGAAGTAACCGGACGGTTCCACGCACGCGCGGCGGGCAGGTTCCAAAAACCTTTGACAGGATTAATCCTGTCAAAGGTTTTACACGGCAATCACTTCGAGCTCGGGATCGACTTCCTGCTTCAACATGCTCTCAATCGCCATCAGCGTGCCGGTGAGGGAACTGGGGCAGCTTCCACACGCACCCTGGTAGCGAATGCTAAGCGTGTGTTCACTCAATCCGATGATTTCGAGGTAACCGCCGTCACCCATCAACGCCGGCCGTACTTTTTCGTCCAATATTTCGTTGATTTGCAACAGCCGAGGATCGTCGCTCGCGACCGCCGCGATTGGTCCACCGACTGCCGCCGCTGCTGCTGCCGCCGCACCATTCACTGCGTCAGCCGCGCGAATTGGAACGGCGAGTGCGGGCAATAGCTCATCCCAATCGCCCTCGTCGTCTTTCTCCACCGTGATCATCCGGTCCATATAAAAAACCGAAACTACGTGGCCCACGTCAAACAACGACTTCGCTAACGGATCGTTTTCAGCCAGTTCTGCTGACCCATATTGCCGTGCGACGCCGTTACTGACGGCCTCGCGCAGGATGAATTTCACGGCATTCGGGTTCGGTGTTTCTTCAATATCACTAATCTTTGGCATGGCCACATTATAGCTCCTCGCACCGACAGAACCGAGCGCACATTGTGTTGCAGGAATCATTGCTAAATTTTAAAAGCAGGAATATACTCCGCTCCTCACTTGCCCCCCCTCTCAGAAGGTGAGTCAAGTTGAGATAGAGGCAGGCGATAGCGAGGGTCGCCTGCCTCACATTTTTTTGTGGTTGAACTTGTGCTTTGTGCTTGCTACTTTGAGAGCGCAATGAACATCGGTATTACGGTATATCCCACCTACGGCGGCAGCGGCATCGTTGGATCTGAGCTAGGCAAAGAACTCGCTCAACGTGGTCACACGGTCCACTTTATTTCTTCTGCGCTGCCCACAAGATTGACTGAGCTCAACGAGCGCGTGCGTTTTCACGAAGTGGAAATGATGTCGTACCCGTTGTTTGAGCACCAGCCTTACACGCTCGCGCTCGCGACGAAGATGGCGACCGTCGCCGAGGAAGAAAATCTCGATCTGCTGCACGTTCACTACGCGATTCCACACTCAATCAGTGCGATTCTCGCGCGCGAATCGCTCAAGCCGCGACGACGTCTGCCGGTTGTCACCACATTGCACGGAACGGACATCACGCTCGTTGGTGCTGACAGA
The DNA here is from genome assembly GCA_036498585.1 of Pyrinomonadaceae bacterium. GTDB lineage: Bacteria > Acidobacteriota > Blastocatellia > Pyrinomonadales > Pyrinomonadaceae > PSRF01. The sequence goes on from DASYFE010000083.1 coordinate 37,852, forward strand.
TCATATTTACCAATCACGCGTTATGGGATTGTTCAGTCTGACGGCGTGACGGCGATCTCGAATTACTTAAAAGACGCCACGCACGAGATCTTTCACTTCGACGATATCAAGGTGATTCCGAATTTTGTTTGCCAGTACGATTACAAACGTCTCGAAGTCGACAGCCTGCGCGAAACGCTTGCGCCGCAAAACGAGCCGCTGCTGGTTCACGTCTCGAATTTCCGCCCTGTTAAGCGACCGGTCGATTGCGTCGAGATCCTTGCGCGCGTTTTGAAGAAAGGCGTGAAGACGCGTTTGATCATGGTCGGCGACGGCAGTGAGCGCACGAACGCGGAGCATCGCGCGCGCTGTCTCGGGATTTACGATCAGTGTTCATTCGTCGGCAAACAGCCGCGCATTGTCGACTATCTTTCAGCGTCTGATGTGTTGCTGTTGCCGTCAGACCAGGAATCGTTTGGACTTGCGGCGTTGGAAGCGATGGCGTGCGAAGTTCCGGTGATCGCGTCGCGAGTCGGTGGTCTACCGGAGGTCGTGACTGATGGTGAGACCGGGTTTCTGAGTCCGGTTGGCGACGTCGACAAGATGGCCGCTGACGCCGCACGTTTACTTTCTGATGGAAAGCTGCGCCGCGAGATGGGCCAGCGAGCGCGCGAGTCTGCGATCAGTCGTTATCGCACCGATGTCGTGATCCCCCAGTACATAGATTTTTACGAGCAAATCATCGCGAAACAATCCGTCTAAGCTATGCACTCATTGATCGTCGGCACTGCCGGTCACATTGATCACGGCAAGAGCGCTCTTGTGCGCGCTTTGACCGGGGTCGATCCCGATCGTCTTCCTGAAGAAAAACGTCGCGGCATCACTATCGATCTCGGTTTTGCCGATCTCGAGCTCGATGATCTGCGCATCGGGTTCGTCGACGTTCCCGGTCACGAGCGTTTCGTCAAAAACATGCTGGCGGGAGCGCACGGCATCGATCTGCTTGCACTCGTGATCGCGGCTGATGAAGGCGTGATGCCGCAGACGCGCGAGCATTTCGATATTTGTCGTTTGCTGGGCGTCAGCAATGGACTAGTAGTGATCACGAAAACAGATCTGGTTGATGAAGAAATGCTGGTGCTGGTTGAGGACGACGCGCGCGAGTTAATTGCCGGATCGTTTCTCGCGGATGCTCCCCTTGTTTCGGTGAGCTCGCGCACGGGCGCTGGGATGGACCAGTTGAAGTCGCAGCTTGTCGAACTGGGCAGGCGTGTGCCGCCGCGATCGAAGGATTTCACCACGCGTCTTCCGATCGATCGTGCGTTTTCGATGAAAGGATTTGGAGCAGTCGTCACTGGCACGCTGATCTCCGGGAAGATTACTGAAGGCGATGAGCTCGAGTTGTTACCGTTGAAAGCCAACGTGCGTGTGCGCGGGTTGCAGGTGCATAACAAGTCAGTTCACGACGCACATGCAGGACAGCGTACGGCAGTTAATCTCGCGGGTATTGATACGGCGCAGATCGAGCGCGGCATGGTGCTCGCGCCTCCCGGCCGTTTGAGTCCGACGCAGATTGTCGATGCGTGGATTGACGTGTTGCCTGGCGCCTCACGCGCAGTGAGATCGCGTTCGCGAGTCCGGTTTCACATTGGTGCGACGGAAGTGCTGGGACGTGTACGCGTGTTGGGAGGTTCTTCGGTAGAACCAGGAAGTGGTGGCCTGGCGCAGCTACGGCTTGAAGCGCCTGTGGTTGCAGTGCACGGCGATCGTTTTATCCTCCGCAGCTATTCGCCCGCCGAGACGATCGCGGGCGGAGTGATCGTCGATCCGTTTGCGACGAAACATCGCGGGCGCGAGATGGACCACGCGCTGGAACTGTTGCGCTTGTTGATGCGTGACGAGCGGGCGGCGAAGTTTGAAGGTTTCGTACGCGCGGCAGGTACTCGCGGCGTGCGCCTCGCGGATCTTGCCGCAGCGACTGGCTGGACCAATGAAGTGCTCGCCGCCGTGGCGGCAGAAGTTCAAAAGCACGGATCCGTGATCGAGGTTGGCGGCTTGTATATCGCGCGCGTCAGTCTTGATCATCTCAGCGCTGCGCTAATCGCTGAGCTGGAGCGGCATCACAAACGCGAACCGCTCACACGCGGCATGTTACGGGAGACACTGCGCGAGAAAGTCTTCACGCACTCCGCGCCGGAGTTATTCAACGGCGTGCTGGCGCGACTCGAAGGCGAAGGCAAAGTAGTTTCCGAGAAAGACATCGTTCGATCTAGTGCTCACAGTGTCGGGTTGTCCGATAAGGATGTCGAGCTCAGCAACCGTATCGAACAGATCTATTTCGCGGCGGGAGTCGAAGCGCCTTCACTCGACGACGCAATGACAAAAGCAAACGTGCCCGCCGCCCAACGCGCCCAGGCTCGCAAACTTCTTCAGCTTCTACTCGACGATCGAAAACTCGTCCGCATCCAGGCCGAAATGTTCATGCACTCGAAAGTGATCGAAGCTCTAAAAACCAAACTCCTCACCTACGCCTCGCAACACGAACCCGATCGCCTGATCGACGTCCCCGCCTTCAAAGACCTCGCCGGCGTCTCCCGCAAATACGCCATCCCCCTCCTCGAATACTTCGACCGCGAACAAACCACGCGCCGCGCCGGCGACAAGCGCCTCATCCTCAAGCCGCGCTAAAAAAATGTTTATGAGTGGGTAAAGATGAAATGAGAAACAAGTCACGTACTCACGACAAAGTTTTGTCTGATGCTTTCAGCTCATTTAAGAAAGCCACTCGTAAGGCGTTCGCCTTCTTGCGCGCTCCAGCTTATAAATTCAATGAAGTTCAGACATCCTGCCATCCACCTGAATGCATTGTGCGCTATGAAAACCAAACCACCGGAGTAACCATATCTTATGAGTGGGGTGGCACTCCCTCGGTGGTCCCTTCACGTCGAGATCCACCAGCCTCGGGCCTCATAGCCCTTTCTCACGATAGCGGCTTGAAATGGCATCGTTTCAGGACTGGACCTAGTGTAGCTATAAACTTTGTCACCTTAGGCGGCGATCAATCCGTGGTCGCGGGCGGAGATTTTGGCTTTCTACTGCTGTCGCGGGATCAGGGTGATACTTGGCGACAGTTACATGGACTGGACAGCGATGTAAACCTTGTTGGCGCCTATCTGCTTTCAGAAAGTAAGCTTATCGTCTGCTCGAGTATCTCAATAACCTATGTCGATATGTAAGCGCGGTAATTTAATTATAACGATGGCTGACAGGCTTCAGATGTTGCCGGTGGTTCGCGCTTGCCCTTCCGTATTCGGCCGGGCCACGGGCCAGGTCGGCATTGGCACGACTGCACCCACCGATCTTCTCTCGGTCAACGACAGCGCCAGCAAACCCGGTGGCGGATCGTGGTCCGTCTTTTCAGATGAACGTCTGAAAAATATCAAGGGCCGTTTCAACACCGGACTCAATGCGGTCATGCAGTTGCAGCCGATACGCTACGAGTACAAGTCAAACAATGCTTTAGGTCTGAAATCCGAAGGTGAGCATGTTGGCTTTGGAGCACAGTCGTTGCAAAAGGTCATTCCCGAAGCCGTTTCCAGCACGGAGAGCGGCTACCTGACCGTCAACAACGACCCGATCATCTGGACCATGCTCAACGCTATTAAAGAGCAGCAGAAAGAGATCGAGCAGCTCAAGACGGAAGTCCGCCGTTTGCGAGCCGCGCGTCGACGGAAGTAGACGCCGATTTCTCTGCGGTTCTCTGCGTATCTCCGCGTTCTCTGCGTTAA
>DASYFE010000084.1:0-5356 GCA_036498585.1 Pyrinomonadaceae bacterium
GTATTTTTCTTTTCAACGACACCTTGAACGAAGCCGAGTTCTTTTTGCAGGTTCTGTTTGCTGACGACGAATTGCATTGCCATTCACTCCTTCAAACTTTCCACAAACCGTCTCGCCGATTCTTCTACTTCAAGAATTTAAAATCTAATATTTATATCTAGTAGTAGCAGTAGGGCCTGTGGATATGTGGATAAAGAACTAATCTCACTCAAACTAAAGCACTTAGAATTCTAACTGCCCTGTGGAAACCTGTTGAAATCTCCACCGAAAATTTCGGAAATTTTTGAAGCTAAGAACATTAACATATTTTCCACAAAAGATTCTCAGGTGGGGCTGTGAAAAAGTGGAAAACTCTCTGCGCAAGCTCTGCGTTCTCTGCGCCTCCGCGGTTAACGCGCACTTTTACCCCAGAGGCGCGGAGAACGCGGAGGCTGCGCAGAGAAAACAAAATCTAATTCACGTCTAAGTTTGTAGCGACTCTGAAAGTTCACTGATAAGTCGTTGCAGCGTTTCGTCGGTCGCGACGAGGGCTTCGATTTTTTCCACAGAGTGAATCACCGTCGTGTGATGTTTGCCGCCGAACGCACGACCGATCTCCGGATAGCTGTGCTTGGTCAGGTGCTTGCACAGATACATCGCGATCTGTCGTGGGTGTGAGATTTGCCGGGCGTTGTTTTTTGACACGAGCTCGTCGATTGTCAGTTTGTAAGTTGAGGCGACGAGCTTCTGGATCTGCTGAATCGTAACGACACCGGATTCTTCTTCCTTGGCGATATTTCTGAGCGCATCCTGGGCGAGAGTCTTCGAGATCGGTTCTCCACGCAAAGAAGAAATCGCGATCAAACGAACGAGGGAACCCTCGAGCTCGCGAATATTGCTCTTAACCCGGCCGGCAATAAACATCGAAACATCACTCGGAATCGACACGCCAATCTGCGCAGCCTTTTTCGTCAGAATCGCGATCTTCGTTTCGAGATCCGGTGGTTCAATGTCTGCAATCAATCCCCATTCGAAGCGCGAGTGAAGTCGCTCTTCGAGTGTTGGTATCTCACGCGGCGGACAATCAGAGCTGATCACGATCTGCTTCTGCTGATCGTAGAGCGCGTTGAACGTGTGGAAGAATTCCTCTTGCGTGCGCTCCTTGCCGGCCATGAACTGAACGTCGTCAATCAACAACACGTCGACCGAGCGATACTTCTCGCGAAAGCTCTGTGTCTTGTCGTAGCGAATCGCGTTGATCAAATCGTTCATGAATCGCTCGGACGAGATGTAGCAGAGTTTGAGATGCTGGTTCCGAGATTTGATCGCGTGTCCACACGCGTGCATCAGGTGCGTTTTGCCGAGTCCGACACCGCCGTAGAGATAAAGCGGGTTGTAAGTGCGACCAGGCGCTTCAGCTACAGCGAGCGAAGCGGCGTGCGCGAACTGGTTACACGAGCCAACCACAAAACTGTCGTAGGTGTATTTTCCGTTTAGCGACGGCTCAGCGAGTGCGGAGTTTTCTGTGACGGTGACGGCCGGACTAGTCTCGACGGAAACAGATTCTGTTTCTTCCGTTTCAACGGTTTCAGAATCCAGTGAGGGCAAGCTGAGATCGCTTGGAACCCAGTCAGAAACTTTTCCGACGACCCAACCGACGGAGTAACCTGACAGTCGCTGCTCGTTGAGCGACTCGGCCAGCACTTTGCCATAGTTACTCACGATCCAGTCCTTCACATCCTGGTTTGGCGCACGCAGTCGGAGAACGTGCTGCGAGCTATCCAGGCTTTCGAATCGGATCGGGCTAAACCACGTTTCGAGGGTTTGTTGATTTAGTCGGCCTTTAAGCGAGTGAAGGATCTTACCCCAAACATTCGTCGTCTCTACAGTAGCGCTCATTACTTATCGAATCCTGCCCCGCTATTCTCTGTGTAAATACCGAAAAGTCGACCGCCGGGGAGTTTTCCACAACGTTTTCCACAGGCAGTGGAAAAACCTCTCCCCGGTTAAAGTATCGCTTTAAAGTCTTTTCCTATCAATTACTTACAGGGTGGCGACTTTCGGAGCGAGCGGAGACTAACATAGAAGTTTCGGATTGATCAAGCAAAGTAGCCGAATAAAACAACCCCCATTGATCGCCCCGTTCAACGCGTGGTTTAACGCGAATTTCGGTGGCCCTTTCCTTGACATAAATAGCAGGGCGCGGCTAGTCTTACCGTTTTCGTTTATTAAGGAGAATTCATTTCTATGTCTAAGCGCACCTTTCAGCCGAACAATAGACGACGCGCAAAGACACATGGCTTCCGCGCTCGCATGGCGAGCAAGAACGGACGCCTCGTGCTCAAGAGGCGTCGCGCCAAGGGACGAAAAAGACTGACGCCGGCTCATTACTGAGGTAGCGCGGATGCATGCGGAAGTATTTGCGTGATACTTCAGAATTCCAACACGTCTACCGGAACGGCAAGCGGTATGAAGGCGTATTCATCACCGCGTTTGTAATTGAAAATCAGGAATCGACCCATCGCCTCGGCGTGACGGCTTCGAAGAAAGCACTCGGCAAGGCGGTGCAAAGGAATCGAGCGAAGCGTTTGCTTCGTGAAACCTTTCGTTCAAACGAACCGTTCTTACGCGGGCTCGCAAAGAACTACGATTGGGTCTTGAACGCGAAGGCGGCGGTCCGGCATCAAAAAGTCGATGCGCCTCGCCAGGAGTTGATGGGAATTATTGAAAAGGTTGGAAGGCTGGAGACGCGCGATATTGTTAGAAGCGGTAGTTTGTGAAGAGCGTTCTGATCTCATTACTCAGATTTTATAAGTTGGCGATTTCCCCGCTTCTCCCCCCTTCGTGCAGATTCATTCCCACATGTTCAGAATATGCCGTTGACGCCATCTCTCGCTACGGCGCATTGCGCGGAAGTGGCATGGCTGTGCGGCGACTGCTCCGTTGTCACCCGTTCAATCCGGGTGGATACGATCCAGTTAAATAAAGGTTTTTAGAGGTTGATACCTCTACGACACGATGCAACAGAAACGACTTTTAATAGCTCTGGTTTTATCATCCGCAATTCTGTTTGTTTGGAGTTATTTCTTTCCAATTACGCCTCCAAATCAGAAGCCGGGGGCAACGCCTTCTCCTACTGCTAGTTCAGCCCCGACGCAAAGTGCAAATCCGGCTCAACCGACGGCACAAGCAGCTCAGGCGACCGTGGCGAGTGTTAGTACAGCGCCGCAAAGGACGATCACGATCCGAACGCCGCTATATGACGCGAAGTTTGACACGCTCGGCGCCGAGCCGGTTAGTTGGATAATTAAGAAAAACAAGATCACCGAGCGTGAAATCTACTCAGTCGGTGGCCGTAGGGCAGACAAGAAACCACTCGAGCTGATCTCAGCGGAAGGATTACAGCGCCAGCCACGCATGGTTCCGCTTCAGTTGCAGACCGGTGATGAGGCGTTGGACACGGCGCTTCGATCGTCTACGTACAAAGTCGAAGGCGTCGATCAGGCAAGTGGCGACGTCATCATCGACCTCGGTGAAAACGAGAAGAGAGAACTCAATTTTGTCTTTGAAGACGGCAACGGCATCCAGGTAAGGAAGAAGCTTCTCTTCGATTCGGAACGTTATGAAACCGATCTCTCGCTGCTCGTGAAGCGTGGCGAACAGACGGTTCCGCAAGTAAAACTCTCGATCGGTCCGAGTATCGGCGATCAGGGAGTGCCGCATCACACGTTTTATTCAGTGGCGCCGGAGGCGGTGTCTTATGTTAACAACAAGCTCGAGCGGCACCCGGCGGCCGGGATCAATAGCAACCGTAGCAGTCCGGATCGACTGGTATTAAACGGGCCGGCGGATTGGGCGGGAGTTGGCGACACGTACTTCGCGATGGTGGTCGTGCCGCGTAACAAGACCGAAGGACTCGAGTATCGCACGGTCTCTTACGAGTTCAAGCCAAATGGCGGCACTGCGGAGAAGAGATATTTAGTCACCGCGTTCGTGCCGATTCAATCAGACGGTTCCCCTAACGTTCTTTATTCAGGTCCGAAGGATCACGATCTACTGACCAATGCCAGCCAGATTGTGAGCGGGCTCGTCCAGCGACCGATCGATCTCGAGGGTCTAATCGACTACGGCTTCCTTGGCTGGATCTCGAGACCGCTGGCTGTTCCGATTCTGCGTGCGATCACTTTTCTGTTCAAAGCAACCGGCAGTTACGGGTTGGCGATCATTCTCTTTACGATCGTGATCTACTCGCTCTTCTTTCCGTTGAAGTGGCGCTCCTCGAAGGCGATGAAGAAAGCGCAGAAGCTCGCGCCGAAGATGAAAGAGCTGCAAGAGAAGATGAAAGGGATCAAACAGAATGATCCCCGCATGAAAGACTTGCAGATGGAACAACTGCGGCTGATGAAGGAGGGTAATCCACTCGGTGGTTGCTTGCCGTTGCTGATCCAGATGCCGTTCCTCTTCGCACTGTACCGCGCGATCACGATCTCGCTGGATTTTCGGCAGGCGAGTTTTCTTTGGATTCCGGATCTATCCGCGGCTGAGCCCTATTTCATTCACATGCTGCCGATACTTATGACAGGGACGATGGTCGTCCTGCAGCTCGTGACGCCTGCGCCGTCCGCCGATCCGCTGCAAAGAAAAATGATGGCGGTCGGTATGCCGATCTTCATGCTGTTCTTCTTGTGGAGCGCGCCGTCGGGTTTAGTTTTGTACTGGCTCGTTGGTAATATCGTCGGGTTCACGCAGCAATTTTTGATTAACCGTTGGACGAAGTCTGACGATGAGGAGGTGCCGGCGCCACCGCCGGCGAAAGGGCCTGCGGGACGAAAGAAGAAACTGGACGCACCCGCGCCCGGTTAACGAGGATTGAATCGATGTCAGGGGTTTCTCAACAGGCAGCGGAGTTTCTCGAGAACGTCTTCGAAATGACGGGGCTCGAGTTGCGCGTCGGCGTCAAGCAGGGCATTGCAGGTGAAGTGCTCGACATCGAGGGCAGGGATTCCGAGTTGCTCCAGGCGCAAACTGGCGAGCTGCTCGAAGCGTTGCAGCACTTGCTCAATCAGGTCTTTGGTAGAAGCCTGACCGGTGGCGAGCGGCTGGTTTGTGATGTGAATGGGTTTCGCGCGACTCGCGAAGCTGAGCTTCAAGCGATGGCGAATCACGCTGCGAACCGAGTGCGACAGAGCGGAATGCCGTTTACGTTTGAGCCGATGAGCGCGAACGAGCGACGGATCATTCACCTGACCCTTGCAGATAGTCCGGATCTCTTCACGGAGTCGATCGGTGAAGGCTCCGATCGCAAGTTAAGAATCAGTCCGAAGAAGTCCTAAATTTCCCAGAATTTGATCCTTCAAGGCAACTGTAGGGGTGGGCC
>DASYFE010000085.1:0-21681 GCA_036498585.1 Pyrinomonadaceae bacterium
ACGGGTGGCCACGGAGGGCCACCCCTACAGTTGTATGAGAAGTGCTCTGCTGCTGATCATCGTTTTGCTAGTGGCTCCAATCACGAGTGCGCACGAAGGGCCGCCGTTTCCGTTATTCGTAGATCAGAAGATTGATCCTTACGTTCTTTCACTGTGGAGCGATCCGGACGTTGGCGATGCGCTGTTCTTTGTAATCGTCAGTGCTCCGGCTCAGCTTCCGCCAGACTTGCAGGTGCAGATCGGCGTGCAACCAATGAGCGGTCGATTGCCGGAAGCCTTTTATGCCGGCACGCGCGAGAGCGTTTCGGGCCAGGTCCAATATCGCGCTCTCGTTCATTTCGACGCCGAAGAACTCTGGCGCGTGCGTGTTCGTTTGCAAAGCTCGCAAGGAACTACGGAAACAACCACGACGGTCGAAGCAACACCGCCGGGTTACGGTCGGTGGGATCTTCTGCTTTATCTATCCCCATTTCTGGCGGTCGGAGTGTTGTGGGCGATCGCAATGATCAGGAAGACAAAACGGCGAACTGGAGAAAAACATGCCTGACAATCGACGCAAACTCATGTGGATCTCACTCCTGGTGCTCATCGCGATCGTCATCACGATCGTGTTGACGCCGGTCTTTCTGATCATGCCGTTCAAGGCGCAAACGTCGCGCATCCTGGAAGTCTCCTACGTGATGCGTCGCTGGTCGCCAGTCGTAACGGTGCTCGCCTCACTGCTGATTTTCACGTTAACGATCAGCCTGTGGCTCGGTAGCCGTTGGTGGAGCCGGATCATTCTCGTACTGCTGCTCGCGCCGGTCTTCGCCGCGACGTGGCTTGCGCGTCAGAACCATTTTGAGTGGATGTTCAATCCGCTGCCGAACCCCGCCTACGCAAAGGCTGCCGATGTCACGTTCGTAAACGGCGACGATCGAGTGCTGTCAGTCACACTCGGGAATGAATCGGTTGCGTATCCGATTCGACTGATGGGCTATCACCACGTCGTGCAGGACACGGTTGGCGGCACACCGATCGTGGCGACTTATTGAACGCTCTGTCACACCGGTCTGGTGTGGGAATCAACAGTCGACGGGCGCGTGCTGCACTTTCATCTCGCGGGCATCAACAACCAGAACTTCATCATGCGTGATGAAGAGACCGGAAGCTGGTGGCAACAGGTATCGGGCAAAGCGATCCATGGTCCACTGCAGGGACATCAGCTCAAGAGTATTTTTCACGATGAGATCTCGTTCGCAATCTGGAAGAGTGAGCAGCCGCAAGGTCGAGTATTGAAGCCTAATGATCTTATCGCCACGGCCAACAAATACGAAAAAGCAAACTGGGAAGAGCAAGTGGGACGGATGCGCGTGGTGGAAGGAACTGACGTCGACAAACGCCTCGAACCGCGCACGCTCGTGATGGGCGTTACTGTTGACGGAAAATCAGTAGCGTATCCGTTGTCGATGTTGCAGAAGCAGAGCCCGATCATCGATATCGTCGGATCGACAGCGATCGTAGTTGCTCTGGGTGAGGACCGTCGATCTGTGCGTGCGTTTGAGAGAACGGTCGATGGACGGCGGCTCGAGTTCTTTCAGAAGACTAACGGCGGTGGCTTTCAACTGATCGATGCGGAGACTGGCAGCACCTGGAATTTCGAGGGCAAGGCGACCGCCGGCCCGCTGGCGGGAAAACAGTTGAAGAAAGTGTTCGTGCTCGAAGATTACTGGTTTGACTGGCGACTCTACCATCCCGACACACGTCTTTACGACCTCAGATAGTCCCGCATCTTTTCCTTGACAAGAACCTATGTAGATATTTATACGTATAGACATCTAGTCCGCAGGAGAATGGATGAAAAAGAACTATCTCTCGTACACCATGGCGCTGACTCTACAGGCGATCGAGAACGGATATGGTTACGGCTTCGACATCATGGCCGTTACCGGACTCGCGAGCGGCACCGTCTATCCCGCGCTCCGGCGCCTTGAAAGCGCTGACTACGTCGCCTCGAAATGGGAAAAACAGTCGATCGCGCTCGCCGAGCAGCGACCGCCGCGCAAGTATTACGAAGTCACCAAAGCCGGGCGCACCGCACTCGCCGAAGCACGCCAGCGTTTCCGACTGCTTTCACAACTCGAACCACTCGCCTCTGATAACCCCGCAAAACAGAAGAGCTAATGTCCAGGCAATCCAAAACACGGCCGTGGCTATGGCTGATCTCATTTATCGGCGTGATCGTGCCGGGCCGTGTCCGTGCCGACTGGCGGCAGGAATGGATCGCAGAGCTGCGCTATCGAGAAGAGCTGCTCGCCGATTGGGAGCAGTTGAACTGGCGCACTAAAACTAATCTCGCATGGCGCAGCGCGAGCGCGTTTTGGGACGCGCTGTGGATGCAAACCTACCGTTGGGAGGACGCGATGTTTCAGGATGTTCGTTACGCAATTCGCATGATGCGCAAGGCGCCGGGCTTCACCGCAGTCGCCGTGCTCGCGCTGGGTTTGGGAATCGGTGTGAACACCGCGATTCTGAGTGCAGTGAACGGCTTCGTACTGCGACCGTTGCCAGTCGCGAACCCCGAAGGATTGATCACTTCTTACTGGGGCAGCAAGAAAGACGCGAACGTCTGGGGCGAGTTGTCTTACGCGAACTATGAAGACTTACGCGCGCAAAACAGAACGTTTGTGGACCTCTGCGCGTCGCGCGAGGCTTCGGGCGGCCTCAGCGTCGGAGAGAGCGGCAGCGCTGACGACAGCCAACGCGCCGAAGTCGTCTGGGGCGAGATGGTCACGAGTAATTATTTCGACGTGATGGGTGTGAAGCCGATACTCGGTCGCGGCTTGCTGCCGGAAGAGAACGTTTCGCCAAACGCGCATCCGGTTGTCGTGATCAGCCAGGACGTTTGGCAACGGAAGTTCAAATCAGACGCGGACGTTCTCGGCAAGGTAGTTTACCTGAATGGCCAGGCATTCAACGTCGTCGGAGTCATGCCGGAATCATTTCTCGGCGCGACTTACTATCTGCGTCATTCGTTCTGGGCGCCGGTGATGATGGCCCAGAAGTTTGGCCGGCGACCGGAGTGGAGAACTGACCGCACGCAAACACTCTTCGAGATGTACGGTCGATTAAAACCCGGCGTCACGATCGCGCAAGCCGAGGCGGATTTAAATCAGGTGGTGAATGGACTCGCCGAACAGCATCCGGAGATCGCAAACACAAAAGTCCAGCTCATGACTGAGGTCGATGGACGCTTTGACGCCGCGACGAAGATCATTCAGTACGGCGGCTTCATGGCATTGATTGTTTCCAGCCTGGTGTTGCTGCTGGCGTGCGCGAATGTCGCAAACCTGATGCTCGCGCGTGCGGCGACGCGTGCGAAAGAGATCGGCACTCGTCTCGCGATCGGCGCAGGACGCGGCCGCATCGTGCGACAACTTCTGACTGAGAGCGTATTGCTGGCATTGATGGGAGGCGTGCTTGGATGGGCGCTCGCTTACTGGGGAAGCGGAATCATACGCGCGAGTTTTCCTCCCGTGCCCTATCCGATCGTTTTTGATGTTTCTCCTGATCGATATGTTCTGAAATGGATGATGGTTGTGTCGTTGATCACCGGCGTGATCTTCGGCCTCGCTCCGGCGCTACTGGCGTCCCGAACTGATCTCATCGCCGTGATCAAAGGAGCAGCCGGACAAACACAAAAGCGCCGGCGCTTGAATCTGCGGAGCACGCTCGTCGTAGCCCAGGTGACGATTTCAATCGTCGTGTTGATCTGTGCGGGACTGTTTATTCGCAGTTTGCGCAAAGCTCTCGAAACTGATCCGGGTTTCAACACGAAGAACATGGTCACGATGATGATTAACCCGCGTTTGCTCGGTTACGACCAGAATGCGATCTGGCGTTTCTTTCCTGAGCTGCAACGTCGACTCGAGACACAACCGGGCGTGCGTTCGACCGCGATGACTGACGATCTACCGCTCCAGGCCGGCGATCTGTCGCGTGGTCCGATCGTGAAAGAAGGCGAAGCGGATCCGCTACCGAACCAGGGCTTTATCTCGAAGTGCAATTACGTTTCGCCAAAGTATTTCGAGACGATGCAGACGCCCCTCGTGCACGGTCGCGATTTCACGGAGCGCGACAATGCGGATGCTCCTCGTGTGGTGATCGTTAACGAGGAGTTTGCGCGGCGGTTCTACGGCGGAGTTGAGAACGCGATGGGCAGGCGCTTTCGTTTCGAGCAGGGAACGTCTTTGATGGAGATAGTCGGTGTGGCGAAAGATGGGCTGTATCGCAGTTTGTACGAGGACCGCCAGCCGTACATGTTTCTGCCGCTATACCAGCAAAACCATGGCGCAGTGACGATCGTGATCAGTGTGCAGTCAGGCAGCGACGTCGGCGCAGTGACGGAAGCTGTGCGTCGCGAGATCGCGCAGATAGATCCGCGGATGCCCGTAGTCGGCGTCATGATCGGCGACGAGAACATGGCGATTCCTTACTGGGGACCGCGTGTCGCCGCGGGCATGGCGACGACGTTTGGCGTGCTCGCCCTCGTGCTGGCGACGATGGGTTTGTACAGCGTGATGATGTACGTCGTTAGTCAACGCACGCGCGAGATCGGCATTCGTATGGCGCTAGGCGCGAGTGTGCGTGACGTGCTGCGCATGATCGTCAGCCAGGGAATGCGTATGGTGATCATCGGACTCGCGCTTGGATTGACCGGAGCATTTGCGTTGACACGCCTGTTTGGGAGTCTATTGTTGGGCGTCGGGACGACTGATCCGTTGACGTTTGTTGGCGTGGCGCTCCTGTTGTTCGCGATTGCACTGCTTGCCTGTTGGATACCCGCGCGGCGCGCCACGAAAGTCGATCCATTGATCGCGCTGCGGCAAGACTAACGAGAGACTTTAGCCACAAGACGCACAAAAAACGCAAACCTTACGAAAGACTATTTGTGCTTTTTGTGGTTCTTTGGTAGTTATGCAAGCGATTGCTACGGCTGAGCTGTCGTCCGGTGTCTCGCACGACAAGGTGCTCGTAATCTTCGGCGGGTTACTGCTCGTAATGTTGCTGGCGGCGCTCGATTCGACGATAGTCGCCACGGCGCTGCCGACGATTGTCAACGAGCTCGGCGGTCTGGCCCATCTCTCGTGGGTCGTCACCGCGTATCTTCTCGCACAGACCATCGTCACGCCAATTTATGGAAAGCTCGGTGATCTTTACGGGCGCAAGCGTGTGCTTCAGTTTGCGATCGTGATTTTTCTGATCGGCTCGGCGTTGTGTGGACTGAGTCAAAGCATGATGCACCTGATTCTCTTCCGTGCGATTCAGGGGCTCGGCGGTGGCGGACTCATGGTCACGACTCAAGCCGTGGTTGGCGACATCATCCCGCCCAGGCAACGCGGACGTTACCAGGGCATCTTCGGTGCGGCCTTCGGAGTTGCTTCGATTGCAGGTCCGCTTTTAGGCGGCTACTTCACGACCAATCTGACGTGGCGCTGGATCTTTTACATTAACCTGCCACTCGGAATTCTCGCCCTCGTTGTCCTGGCTGCGACGTTGCCGGCGCAAAGCTCATTCGTGCGACATGCGGTCGATTACGTTGGCGCGGGACTGTTAGCGATCTCGCTCGCCGCACTGATCCTTCTGACGGATCTCGGTGGGGTTGTGTACGCGTGGGCGTCGCCCATCATGATCGCGCTCATCGTTGTGGCGATTGTTGGGCTGATCATATTCAGTATCGTTGAGCGACGAGCGGCGGAGCCGATTCTTCCGTTGAGACTGTTTCGCATTAGAGATGTTTGGGTCACTTCGGCGGTCGGATTGATTATCGGTTTCGCGTTGCTCGGCTCAGTAACTTACCTGCCATTGTTTCTGCAAATCGTGAAGGGGTTGAGTCCGACGGCTTCCGGCCTGTGGATGATTCCGCTCATGGGCGGCACGCTTTCAATGTCGATTGTCGCCGGGCAGATCGTGAGCCGCACCGGCCGGTACAAGCTGTTTCCGATCGTCGGAACAGCGATGGTGACGCTTGCGTTGTTTTTGATCTCACGAATGACCGCAGAGACAACAATGCTAACTACGGCGGGCTACATGCTACTACTCGGATGTGGTCTCGGCTGCGTCATGCAGGTGCTGATCATCGCGGTGCAAAATGCAGTCGACTATCACGATCTCGGCGTTGCGACTTCAAACGCGATCTTGTTTCGCTTCATCGGCGGATCGCTGGGTACCGCGCTGCTCGGCGCAGTGCTCGCTACGCAGTTAAATCAGACGAAGTCTCTGATCGCGGCGTTGGATACCGTATTCTCACTTGCTGCTGCGATCGCGTTTCTGGGTTTTTTACTCTCGTTGTTCTTGCCGGAACGGCGACTGAGAGAAACGATTGCTGCAGCCACGGAAGAAGACATCGGCGGCGACATCGGACAAGCGTTCGCAATGCCGCAGACTTCCGATTCGCGCGCGCAGTTACTTCGCGGACTCGCTGTGCTCGCGGATCGTGACGTGCGGCGTCGTTACGTCGCTGCAATAGTCGAACGAGCGGGTGTTGATTTGACTCCCGGAGCAGCGTGGTTGCTGGTCCAGATCGAACGCGAACCGAACGTGAACATTCACGATCTCGGCCGCAAAAGAAAAGCCGATCCGGTCAAGCTCCAACACTCAAAGACGGAGCTGCTCGATAAATCTTTGGTCGCGGCAACTCCAACGACTGATGTATATCAACTCAACGAGGGCGGCTGCGAAATCTACAATCGTTTAGTGGCCGCACGCCGCGAACATCTTGCAGAGCTATGGCCCGAGTGGTCACCAAAGAAGCGAGAGGAAGTCGCCACCATCCTGCGCAACCTCGCTCGCGAGCTCATCCCCGAAACCAAACCTGCTTAGCCACAAAACCTGGACAGGATTTACAAGATTTCTCAGGATTAACATGTAAATCCTGTCTTAGTCTTGTAAATCCTGTAAAACAAATCGTTGACAAACCGCCGCACGCCCAATATTGTTTGCCCGTTTTCCGCATTCCTCGCAGTTCCCAAGGGACAAGCATATGGCACACACGGTTGAGGATTTACTCAACATGACTGACGTTCAGCTCGACGAGCTCTTCGCGAATGGCGCCGTCGACGAGATACCCAGTGGCGAAGCTAAAGGCACTGCAATCGTCGCTAACAGCACGAGGTTCAGCGATGAGATCGCGCAGTTCGTCAACTATTTTGCGTGGCAGGGAAAGACGTTTGACCCGGAGGAAGGTGTACTTCGAAATCGCATCACGCATTTTGGCTTCAACGCGATCATCGCCAAAGTCTACAAAGCGCCGAGCTGGTACGATCAAAAGGATTGCATCGTTCTCGACTATTCCAAGACTTCGCTGGTCGCACGATGGATTCGCGATGAAATTCGTCTCATCGATCCGAACCTCTATCTCGGACGTGTTTACTGGGGCGAGAAGTCGCTAATCCATTTTGCCCTCGAGTTCCCACCGCAAACGTGAGGAAAGGTTAACTTATGAAATTCGATTGGCTGCTTAGAGACTCTGCTCACGTAACGATCATCTTCTTCGCGCTCGTCGCGGTTGCTGTCTTCACTCAGCTTTTTAAGAGCTCGATTACGCGAGGCCTGCCGTACCCGCTGCGAGCGCTGCTCAAGGCTGCGCCGGCCCTCTTCCTGACGTGGCTCTCGTATTACGTGAGCGAACCGCTCGCCGCGCTCATGTTTCTCTTTTGTAGTCTTGGAGACATCCTGCTCGATCTCCCGGAAGACAAGTTCCCGAGCGGATTCAAATTCGGTGGCATATCGTTCGCGGTAGCCCTCGTCTTTGTCTGTATTCTGAGTTACGGGCATCCACTACCGGGATATCCACTCGCGCCACTCGCGATCACAAACATCGTAATCGCGATCTTTGTGTTGCGCTGGGTGCTTCCGAAGCTGGTCGGAGCTGAGCGCATCCTCGAGGTCATATACTTCGGTTTGTTGATTGTCGCGAACGTGTTTGCGTCGACATCGTATGTGCCGGTATTTCTGGGAAGCTCGCTGTGGTTTATGTCGGATCTGTCGATTGGGTTGGGCGCAAAGGTGTCGGACGATCCGGTGAACAGTCTAGACACGCTCGGTCTATATCATCTCGGCCTCTACTTTCTCGCGATCGGGTTCCTGGGTCGTGTGATATTTTGAAGACATGACTTCGAAAAGTCTGCCATCTGTTTTATAGTGTAGCTCTTTGATGAGCAGACGGGTTCTACTGGTTTTAGTTTTGCTGATGGTGGCGGGTGTGGCTGTTTGGGCCGCATTTCGTATTCGTGCCGCGAGACGCAATCAATTCGTCCAATCAATCACCGAGTCTTTTAATCCAAGCACAACTTCTCCTGACTGGAACCTCGCCGTCGAACAGGTCAAAGCGGAACGCGACGCATCGCTGGGCGGAGCTCTGGAAATTCCGCCTGAGCTGAAGCATTACGAAGATCGTTACTGGTTTCTCGCGACGCAGGTTGCTGAAGTCGAGAAATACAAAGTACACACGGTCCAGGACTATCTCGATCTCGCAGGGATGATCGAGCGGCACGAGCTCGTTCCGGTTCCCGCCGTCACTGATAGTTACATCTTGTTTGGTATCGGACAGCGAGCAAATGATGAGCCGTTCGAACCGTTCGATGACGATAATCAAAACACAAATGCTGAGCCGAAGGTCGTCCCGCCCGAGGCGTATCAGTCGCTACAGAACCTCGCCAAGAATTTCAACGGCCGCTCTTACGATCTAAACAACCCTTCTGATCGATATGCGTTGAAGGTCAACATGCTCAGCGCTATCAGACCGCAAGCGCTGAAGATCATCGAGCAAGTCGCGACGGCATATCACAACCAGTTTGCTCGACCGCTGCCGGTGAGCTCACTCGTGCGGCCCGAGCAGTATCAACATTCGCTGCGAAGAGTAAATCGCAATGCGGTGACGATCGACGCGCCGCCACATTCAACCGGTCTCGCATTCGACATCGATTACCGCTACATGAGCGTCGCCGAGCAAAACTTTGTGATGCGTGAGCTGGCGCGGTTGAAGAGTGAGGGAAAAATCGAAGTCATACGCGAGCGCTCCGCGAACTATCACGTGTTTGCGTTCATTAACGGCACACGACCGAGTGACGACCTGGTAACCGCTTCACTCGAGAAAGCCGGCGCGCCGCCGAAGGAAGAAGAGGCGCACCACACCGAAGCGAAACCAGCTAAGGCGAAGGCGAATGTCAAAAGCAGGGCAGGGAAATCACAACGTTCTAAACCCAAGGCTCGGACCACCCGCGTCAGCCGCAAGCGTCACCGCTAATTTCTCTGCGGCCCTCTGCGTATCTCTGCGCTCTCTGCGTTAAAGGGCCAGTTCAACGCAGAGAACGCAGAGATACGCAGAGGGCCGCAGAGAAATCTCAAATCGGCGTCGAACCGGAGCGGCGCTACACGCATCATTAAATACCGTGGTAAGTATGAGGAACTTGAAGCTGCAAATCGGTGTCATTGTGACTGCACTCGCTGTGGTAGCGAGCGCTCAGTCGCCACGTCCAGTCAGAAAAACGTCCGCTGTCAGTACGTCGCCAACTGCGACTACTTCTTCATTCGCAGCAGCAGCCACAACGAATGTAACACTTCGCAACGATCTCACCTGGTCCTTCGGCGGCAAGCAACAGCGTGGCTGGTATCTATACGATCTTCTGATCGGTAAAACTCTCAACACTAAACACGAGCCCATCACGACCGACTTCGCTGCGTCAGTCGCATCATGGCAGAAGCGACGCGGCGTCAGACCCAACGGCATTCTCGATCAAGACGCGTTGATGGCGATGGTCTCGCAGTGGCAGGGCAATCGACTCAAGAACCGCGACGCGGCTACGCCCGATCAACTCCTGACCGCGCCGCCATCAGATTTCTACGATCCTTCACGCGCTGAGGAGTTGCGTCAGGTTGAGCGCAGCACTTACGCCGCGTACAAAGAAATGCTCGCTGCCGCTGTTGACGATCTCAAACTTGCGCACACGTCATCGTACCTCAAGATCGTCTCCTCATATCGTTCGCGCGAATACCAGGAGAACCTGCGACGAAAGTCACCCAATGCAGGCAGCGCAGGACTTGCGGTCAATAACAGTCCGCACGTTACCGGTCGCGCTTTGGATCTATATGTCGGCGGCGATCCCGTCGATACGAAAGACGCCAACCGCGCGATCCAGGTCAACACTCCGGCCTATCGATGGCTTGTTCAGAACGCTGAGCGCTTTGGATTTCGTCCTTACTTCTACGAACCGTGGCACTGGGAATACGTAAAATAGTTTACGAACCCCGCTCAAAAATCTTTGACTCGCGGCGATTTCAGCGTTAGCGTATCGCATCAGAGCGAGCAAAACCGATGTTCCCGTTTACCGAATTCGGACCGTTTGACCGAACCGAGAAGAAAGCGCTTCTCGTGGCGGCCCTCTTTTGCGCCGTGTTTGTGGTTTTACTCAGGGTGTCGGCGCCAACAAAGCGAGTCCATAAGAAGCCCTTAACTATCGTGAGCACAGCGCCGGTCACAACACCGTTTGAACCGCCAGTACCGTCTTATGTTGCCTCATTGGATAAGTATCGAATTATTCCCGCAAACTTCACTGAAGTCGATTTTCAGAACTTCTCGTACGGAACTTACAAGTCTCCCGAGTTGAAACCACTCAGTCTGACTCTCACTGACGGTAAGATGTGGGACGATTCAGGTTGGTTCAACCTACAGGATGTTTACTACAAAGACATCACTGGTGATGGGTCGCCGGAGGCCATCGTGAGACTTTTGCATTTGCGCTGTCATGGCTCGTGCGATGGTGGCTCAGACCTGTTCTACATTTACAGCAGGCGTAACGGTAAGCTCAAGAATATTTGGCGGTACGAAACCGGCAGCTACGCCTACGGATGTGGTCTGAAGTCTATTCAGTTCGAGGATAAGGAGATTACAATGCAGTTGTTTGGCCGGTGCTCGAGTCAGGCAATGGTTTCTCCCGGCCCGGCGAAATTCCTGGTTGAAGATTTGACGTTCACCACTTTCGAATTCGATGGCCGCCAGTTCACAACAAAATCAATGAATTACTTCCCCGAGTCGTTGAGCAACGTGAAGAACTGGGAACCCCAGATCTGGATTTACTGATCAGCGCTGATCTGTATTAAAAATCCGTCCAATCCGTGGTTAATGCTTTACTGGGCGTAGCGCAAATAAACCGTACGCGTTTCGGAATAGAAATCAATCGCCTGTGGTCCTTGTTCGCGCATGCCGTAGCTCGACTCCTTCGTGCCACCGAATGGTAGTTGATACTCAACACCCGCAGTCGGTAAGTTCACTGTAATCAACCCAGCCTCAATTCGATCGATGAACTGGTGCACGCGCGTCAGATCGCGCGAAACGATCGACGCCGAGAGTCCAAACCGCACTCCATTCGCGATCTCCATCGCGTCTTCAAAATCTTCCGCGACCATGAGGCCGAGCACTGGACCAAACACCTCTTCCTGCGCAATACGCATCTTCGGTTTCACACCCGTAAAGATCGTGGGCTCGATAAAGTAGCCCTTGTCATACTCACCGCCCGACAGTCTATTTCCACCGCATAGCAACTCCGCTCCTTCGTCCTTCGCGACACGTATGTACTCGAGATCCGTTTCGAGCTGATTCGCATCAACTGCCGGACCGATCTGAACCCCGGAAGTGAGCCCGTTCCCGACTTTCAAACTGCGTGTTTTCTCGATCAGCAGTTGAACCAACTGATCATAAATCGGACGCTCGATGATCGCGCGGCTACAGGCTGTACACTTCTGACCAGTCGAGAAGAAAGCACCGTTGATGAGAATGTCAGCCGCGTAATTCAGATCCGAATCGCGCAGTACGATCGTCGGGTTCTTCCCGCCCATCTCGAGCTGCACGCGCAATTTCCGATCGGAGACTTTCCGGTACAACGCATCGCCGACTGAAGTAGAGCCGGTAAACGAAATGCCATTGATTGCCGGATTGCTAGTCAACGGATCCCCGACAGCTCCGCCACTGCCGGTGACGTAGTTGACTACGCCTTTCGGAATGTTCGCTTCGTGCAACGCTTCAACAAGTCGAAACGAGCTGAGCGGAGCCAGGGATGCGGGCTTGAGCACGACCGTGTTTCCGGCAATCAGCGCGGGCGCGAGTTTCCACGCGGGGATCGCTGACGGAAAATTCCACGGCGTGATCAGCGCGACGGTGCCGAGCGGCTTGCGGATCGTGTAGCAGAGAACTTGCGGGCGCTCGGACGGAACATTGTAAGAGAACTGCCGCGCGCCTTCGCCGCCGAAGTAACGAAAGATATTGATCGCGCGCGTGACTTCGCCGATTGCTTCAGGAAGCGTCTTGCCTTCTTCGCGCGTCATCTCCTCGCCGAGTTGTGGCAGTTTACTCGCCAGGAGATCCGCAGCCTTGAACAGATACTCGCCACGCTTAGTCGCCGGCATCGTGGCCCACTCGTCTTGCGCGGCGACTGCCGCCGCACAAGCGTCATTTACGTCTGCTTCGTTTGAAGCTTGAAACGTGCCGACAACCTCGTCGAAATTCGCCGGATTGACGTTGGGAAAAGTCTTGCCCGATTTGCTGTCTACAAACTCGCCGTTGATGTAATTGCCAAACGCCTTCACACCATTCTCCTTACGATTTTTATGGTTGAGGGAAGCCATCCTAACATATGTGCCTTCAAAGCCGTTTGGGCGTAAAATAGGCCCGCCTCGTCACACACGTTTCACCCGGAGCAAGTCAATGGAAGAAGATCTGGAAAAAACGCAGATACTAAACCGCTCACAGGAAATACCCTTAACTGAACCATCGGAAGCCGCCGCCGCAAAGACGGCCAGACTGCCACGCATCGATAGCGGCGCTTTCCGAATCGAACGCGAGAAGAAAGAGGAAGACTTTCGCTTCGGCCAGAGCAAGATCCTGCAAAAACTGGCTGCGAATGCACCGCTCAGCGAGACGCTCGAGCGGCTCGTGCTGCTGATCGAGGCCCAGTCGCCGGGCATGCTCTGTTCCGTGTTGCTGCTCAGTGAAGACGGCGATCACGTTCGTCACGGAGCCGCGCCGAGCCTGGCACCGGAGTACGTGCAGGCGATCGACGGCTCGGCGATTGGACCAAAGCACGGTTCCTGCGGCACGGCGATTTACCGCGGTGAGCCGGTCGTGGTGACTGACATTCTTAACGATCCGCTGTGGGAAGATTACAGAGATCTCGCTGTGGCTAACGGGCTGCGCGCGTGCTGGTCGACGCCGATATTGTCAGGGCGCGGGAAAGTGCTGGGTTCCTTCGCGATGTACTATCGTGAGCCGCGCACACCTACCGGTGAAGAGGCTGGTCTAACTGAAGTCGCAACCCGCATAGCAGGCCTGGCGATCGAGCGTCATGCCGCGAAAGAGATCCTGTCGCGCACGCAAGCCGAGCTGGCCCAGGCGTCTTACGCGGCGAGCAAGGGAAAGGCCGCGGCCTCCAGTGTCGATGAGATCAATCAGCAACTTGAAGCGATCCTGGATAATGCGAAGAAGTGTCTCGAGCTGCTCGACGAAGACAAACCCGACATCGCGAGCTTCCGCGGTCCCCTTACAAACATCGCCAAAAACGGACAGCAGGCGCTCAACGTTATCGCTCGTATTCGCTCATCTTGAAAATCCTGTACAAAAACTACTATGCATAAGACACTCGGCTGGATTTTGACCCTCATCCTTCTTTCCATCACGGCCTACGCCCAGGACAAACCATGTCCCACGGCCTCGAAGTTTGGCCCTGACGATCAAATCGGCAACGTTAACTACATCACGCCTGCAAAGACGCTTGCCGCCACGAAACTCGTCACGACCGGCAAAGCTTATCGTCTCGCGATCGAAACGAATAAAGATACGCCCGCATATCCACCACGCACTTTCGCGGTGACGATAGTTCAACCCGGCCAGACCGCCGGCGGCTCGCTCGGTCCAACCAAGACTACGTATAACGACGACCTGATTGTCGGTTGGGCCGGTGTCGGCACACAGCTCGACGGCCTCGGCCACATTGGCATCGACGGTCTCTACTACAACTGCAATAAAGCATCGGACTTCGCGATGACCGACGGGCTCAAGAAGCTCGGTGTGGAACACGTGCCGGCCATCGCCACGCGTGGCGTGTTGCTCGACATGGCCGACTACTTCAACACCGACATCGTCAAAGAGGGAACTGCGTTCAATCGCGCCGAGATCGAGGGTGCGATGAAACGGCAGGGGATCAAGTCGATCGAGAAGGGCGACGTGGTGTTGTTCTACACGGGTTGGCTAAAACTCCTCGGCAAAGACAACAAACGCTTCGGCTCAGTCGCGCCGGGACTTGGACGCGACGGCGCAAAGTATCTCGCGTCGTTGGAAGTGGCGATAATCGGCTCCGACACGTGGAGCTTTGAAGTGCTCCCGTTTGAAAAAGACACCGGCGTCTTCGAGGTCCACCAGATACTCATTCCTCTGAACGGCATCCACATACTCGAAAACGTCAACACCGAAGAGATGGTGCGAGATAAGGCGTGGGAGTTTCTCTTCACGCTCGGCGCAGCACGCATCACTGGCGGCGTTCAATCAATCGTCAACCCCATCGCCATTAAGTAGGAACTAATTTAACGGAAACTGTCTGTGGCTCGGACGAGGGCGTCGGCAATGCCGGGTTCGGTGACCGAGTGGCCCGCGTCGGGAATGATATTCAGTGTCGCTTCGGGCCAGGCGCGATGCAGATCCCACGCATTCATCGCCGGACAGACGATGTCGTAACGGCCATGCACGATCACTCCGGGAATGTGGCGAATGCGATCGATGTTCTCGATCAGGTAATTGTCAGTTTCGAAGAAGCAGTTGTTGATGAAGTAATGACACTCGATGCGCGCGAGGGCGATCGCCAACTCCGGCTCCGTAAACTCATCGATCAAATTCTGATCTGGAATCAACTTTAACGCACTCGCCTCCCAGTTAGACCAAGCCTGCGCTGCCTCGAGCCGCACATCCGCATCGTCGCTGGTGAGACGTTTGTAATAGGCGCGAATCATATCGTCGCGTTCGCCTTCGGGAATGATGCGCACATACTGCTCCCAGATCTCGGGGAAGATCGCGCTTGCTCCCTGACTGTCTTCGTAGAACCACGTAATCTCTCGCGGACGGCAGAGAAAGATGCCGCGCAATATGAGCCCGCGCACGCGCTCCGGATGTGTCTCGGCATAAGCAAGCGCGAGCGTGCTGCCCCACGAGCCGCCAAACACAAGCCACTGATCTATACCAAACTGTTCGCGAATAACTTCGATGTCCTGGACCAGATGCCAGGTCGTGTTGTCGTCGAGTGAAGCGTGCGGCTTACTTCGTCCCGCACCGCGCTGCTCAAACAGGATCACACGATATGCCTGCGGGTCGAAGAAGCGCCGGTAATCAGCCACGAGTCCCGCGCCCGGCCCACCGTGTAGAAAAATAACCGGCTTGCCATTCGGCGTGCCGCATTGCTCGTAATAAAGCTCGTGCCCCTGCGACACGCGGATATAACCGCTGTCGTATGGCTCAATCGCATCATAAAGAGTTCGCAGTGTTTCCATATTGCGAGTGATTATCGGTGTAGAGAGTCTAGTTCGCAACGTATCAGAGACTCACGTATTGTTCAGTTGAAAATACGCCGAAGGCGTTGACTAATTTCAGCCCAGGGTTGGAGCACCAGCGACAACCCTGGGAACATCAGATAAAGAGGCGTTCGAACCCTGAAAGGGTTCGGCGGTTGGCGAACCCTTTCAGGGTTAGGACGCCTTTGGTGTGACGGTCCCCAGGGTTGTCGCTGGCGCTCCAACCCTGGGCTGAAATTAGCCAACGCCTTCGGCGTAATTTCAAATTGCATCAACACCGGGATTCAAGCCGAGAAAAACACGCACGCGCTCGATCTCGGCTTCAAGCTCACGTTTGAAGGTGCGGTCGCGTGGGGGTTCGTCGACGTAGCCGAGGTCGTAAGCCAGATCGCCATTCTTCGTTGAGAGGTTGGCCCAGCCGATGACGCGGTCGCGCCAGAGCAAAGGCATTGCGTAGTAACCGAGCTTGCGTTTCGAGACGGGTGTGTAGGCTTCGAAGCGATAAGTCCAACCCCAGAACAACTCGAAACGATTGCGATCGTGCACCGCCGGATCGAAGGGCGCGAGGAAACGGACGACCTCGTCAATCGATTGATCTTCGAAATTTTCATCAGCGGGCCAGTACCAGTCGACATTTCCGAGACGCGCGTGAGACAGCCGCGCTTTCGCACGCTGCAATGCAGCCGGCAACTCCTTTTGCCATTGCGGCGCGGCATATCGCAAGCGTCTCACGTAATACGAAAGACTTGACCCTGGCAAGGGCGCGTAGATCCGGACAACCACATCGACTAAAGCGTCAATCCGCGCGCGCCGCTCGGCTGCACTGCGAGGGACGGGTTCGTGTTTGTGCTCGGCGTAAATCCGAATGCCTTTCTCACGACGCACGATGCGCAGCATTCCCGCGTAGTGCATTGCGTCAAGCAGATGCGTGGTGGCGTTTGAAGAGCCGCCCCAGTAGTTTGTCACTGTGCCGTGCGCGAAGTGTTCATCGACCTCACGCGGGTGTACAATGCCGCGCTCGCGAACGAAATCGAGCAGCAGTTTCGCTTTTCTCTGCCGCAAAGTCGGGCGCGGATGCATCAACGACTGGAGTGATCGTGTGACGTAGCCATAGTTAATGAAGAAATCTTCTTCGACGTCGAGTGACGTGTAGCGTCGTTCCAGATCACCCGCGCGATAATCATTGACGCGATGTCGCAGGATCAAATCCTGCGCGCGTGCAGGAGCGCGAATCGGATCCGCTTGCACGAATCCCATGCTTTGCAGGGCGCGGTTAAGGGTTGTCGGTTTAGGGAAGTTCCGCGCGATGGTGAATCGTCGCAGGTCGTCGATCGTGATCGGCACCGGACAAGAATACTCTATCCACAGGTTACACAGAACGATTTATAGAATCTGTGTAATCTGTGGATCATGTGAGTGCGGAAGATGCGTTTGTTTAGTAATGCAGTACAGCGGTGAAGAAATCGTTGAAGTCTGAGGTCGTCGTCGTGTTTGGAGCAAGGCTGAGCTCAAGCGTATGTGACCCCTGGTTCAGCTTAATCGGGAGGTACACAGGCACGACCGGACGGTGCGTGCTGGCGCCATTCGAAAAGACATTGGCTGTCCCGATAACGTTGCCATCAACTGCTATCTGGATTCCAATCATCTGGTTTGCGGTCGTCGTCCAAACTGATCCGAGAACTTCCAGATACATCGGCATGTCGCCGGGAGCCATGAACGAAGCCTTAATTGGTAGGGGACCTTTTTGATTGCCTATCAGAACCTGAACTGCCATTGGGAGGTTCCTTTCTTCCGAACAGATGGTAGAGCGTCGGGGAACGGGGACGTTATTCGTTTAAGTTTCGGTTGTCAAATAAATTTTCTCAGCGCGATCGCAGAGCTCAATAACCGGGCGCGCTCGGAAATCGAAAGCGCTTCGGTGGGCCGGCAAGGATCGATTGCGCGAGTTTTGTCTGGGCCATCATTCGTATCTCAATCCTGTCGAACTGCGCCGCCAAACTCACTGCGCGATCGAAGTCGGTCCACGCGTAATAAGCAGCATTCTGGGACAGGTATGTAAGCACCTCGCCAAGTGGACCATTGGCGGACATATTCCACTCACCATCACGCAGGTAGTGTGTTTCGAACTCGTCAAGCTTCGCCGCAGCGTCGATCATCTCGTTCAATTTTGGAATCAATGATTCCATCATTGCGAGACCACGATCACTCTTCTCGGCGCAGTACAACAGCGCGAGCACGAGTTGACTTGTCATCTGGTCCTTACCTGGCTTCATCGACTCGGCTATTCCAGCAGCTTGATCGAGCAGCTTCAAAGCTGCCGCCCGGTTCTTCACCCCAGCACGATTGGCTAGCCCTGCCAGAAAGCGGAGCTGGTCTTCCACTTGTGTTAGCTTAGCGAGCTCAGTTTGCACCTGGGCCAATTGCTCATCCGTTACTGAGCCAGCGCCGTCATACCCATTTAGCTCAGCAAGGAGTCGTTGCTTCGCCTGGGGATCGCCATTAAAGTCGTTAGCGATCTTGAGCGCGCGTTCGGTATCACCATTTGCCATCGCTTTCACTGCCGCTCGCCAGTAAATTTCGGCTTCCATCTGTGGATATTGTTTAGCTAATTCAAGCGCTTCATCGAAGTCGTCCTCATTGAGAGCCTTGAACAACTCGCCGTACGCGTAGTTATTTCTCTGCCAGGATTGAGGGTTGTCTTCAGTCGCTAAGCGCTTTAACTGCGCTGTCTGCTGTGGTGCAACTTTTTGCATCTGTGGCAGCAGAAGTCGAACTTGATCGCAAAAGCCAGCCGATTCCTCTGCTACATTGGGCTTGTTACACCCGTTAGCAACCGCTGTTGAAATCCATAATTCCATGAAATCTCGAAATGCCGGCTCGTCCGCCAGGGGCGGTGTGAGGTTTTCAGCGAGCGCGCGCGCGAAAAACAACTCCCCTCCATCATGCGAGAAATCAGACTCTCTCAACGTGCGAACCGTTTCTTTGTAAAGCGTGAGTCCATGGTCTCTATGTTTCTTGTGCAGTTGTTTTAATAACGGCAAAAGATAGTTAGAGAGCCCATGATTGAGTGATTGACGACCAATCTTGAGAGCTAGATCCGGATTGCTTGCGACGATCTGTGTTGCGAGCTTCACTTCAAAGTCACGCTCGCGCTCGACGACGGCTCGTGGAATCTTCTCGTAGGCTCGTGCGGTTGCTCTCAGGAAATCGAATGCGAGCTCGGCGTCGTATTTTGCAATTCGCGTCACGATGTCAATTCGCAATTTCATAAAAACCATCGAGCTGTAGTCGTCCCTCGAATTTTTGATTTCACGAACCCTCAATCCCCAGTTGATGTCCTCCTCGATGCCGATGAACAGAGCCCGAGCGCGTTTCTCATCGTGGGCCCAGAGCGAATCAGCGAGGTTTGCGCCGATGCGCGCGCGGTTCTCGGCAGATTGAAGAGTAGGGAGTTGGGCCGCGAGCGACTGAAGTAAATCCACCGCCTTCTCACGGCGCGCAGCGTCAGGGGTTTGCGGCTTGTCCTGGGCGCGGACAACCGGGCAGAGAAGCAGAGCCAGGATCGCTATAATGAGAATCGACTTCATGTAAATTCTATCGATCCGGCGCCATTCTCGCTCGCTTCAGCATCCACGAGTAGAGCAAGATGATGATGCCAACGAAACACAGCACGCCGAGCCATGGAGCAGGTGCAAATGCTTCAGGCACGAGTCCGATTGGCGCGTCGTTCGAAGTGCCGACAATAAGGCCCGCATTCACAACACCCCAGAGACTCTCACCGACGATCAATCCCGACGCGACGAGCGTCCCGAGTCGTTCGGCACGATCCGGATTCGGAGTTCTGCGAGCGCGCCTGGTGTACCACTCAGAGAGTATTGCGCCTACTACGACTGCAAACGTCGCAGACATCGGCAGGTAAATACCGATACCGACTGCAAGCGGTGGTATGCGAATCTTTTTCGCAGCGCCGAGTGCGGTGTCGAGCAGAATCAGACCAACACCGACTGCTGCGCCAATGCCGATCATTTTCCATTCGAGATTCCCGCCGATCACGCCCTTCGCGAGAGCCGAGATCAAAGTCGCCTGTGGTGCGGGCAATGGATTCGCTGCAACGACGCCAACGTTCGGGGCGCCTGCAAATCCGTAAGCTTTTGCGAGCAGGTTAAGCACAAACGGGATCACAGACGCGCCGGCAACAACGCCGACGATCAGCGCGATCTGCTGGCGCATTGGCGACGCGCCAACGAGCTGGCCCGTCTTCAGGTCCTGCAGGTTGTCGTTTGAGATCGTCGCGCACGCAAAAACGATCGCGGTGATAAAGAGCGCGAAGGCGACGAGGGCTGGTTGTGTGACTGACGTCGGCGCCACTGCCAGAATGAGCACAGACGCACACAGCACGATCGACAAAATGCCGACGCCTGAGATCGGGCTGTTTGATGCGCCGATCAGTCCGGCCATGTAGCCGCAAATTCCCGCAATCAGAAAACCGCCGATCAGGACAAACGGGATCGCGATGAGCGTGAGAGTTACCGCACTCGAGGCGAGCACGGTTGAGCGCGCGAACGTAAACGCGAGGTAACCTGCGAGGAGGAGACATGCGATCGTCAGTATGATGATCCAACTGGGTGGCAGGTCGCGGTCGAGATCGTCCTCACGTTCAGTCGTACGAGAGCTGGCGAGCGTGCTGACGAGACCGCCGACGACAGGCTTCGCGAGCCGGGCGAGTGTGTAGATCGCCGCGATCGCGATTGCGCCCGCGCCGATGAAGCGCACCTGTGTACGCCAGATTGCGAGCGTGTGCGTTGCTAGTGTGGCGCCTTCTGCGGACGGCTGCATTGAAGTCAGGATCGGAACTGCGATGGCCCACGCGATGATCAGCCCGGTGAGCATTGCCATGCCGACCGATAGTCCGACTAGATGTCCTGCGCCGACTAATGCGAGCGAGAAGGCAATGTCGTAGCCGGTTGAAGCAGCGGCTCCCACACGGAAGAACCCGCCTACCGTGGCCGCAGCGATACGCGTTGCCGTCAGGATGGCGAGCCCAGCTGAAGCAACGGAGCCGAGGATCACGGCGATGAGACCTTCGCGCGCTTCGCCGGTTTCGTCTTTTGTTTCGCCACGCGTGCCTGATCCGACTTTCAAAACCTCCGCAGCCGCGACGCCTTCCGGATACGGCAGATCGGAGTTGGTCACGAGCGCGCGCCGGAGTGGAATCGTGAACAGCACGCCGAGCACGCCGCCGCTCACGCAGATCAGAAACGATTGCCAGAAGGGAAAGCCGGTCCACCAACCGACGATCACCAATCCCGGCAGCACAAAGATGATCGCCGAGAGCGTACCGGCAGCAGACGCGACAGTCTGGACGATGTTGTTCTCGAGGATGGAGGAATTCTTCACCATGCTCAGAATGGCCATCGAGATCACTGCAGCCGGAATCGACGAAGCGAACGTAAGACCGACCTTGAGTCCGAGATAGACGTTGGCCGCTGTGAAGATCGTCGTGATGAGCGCGCCGAGAATCAGCCCGCGTATGGTCAGTTCTTTTGGTTTCATAGGCCGGGTTATTTCCTTTTTGTTTAGACTCTCTCTAGAACCTCGGTGGTCCGAGTCCGCGAAGCGGACGGCAGCATAGAGCCTGGGGCGCAAGCCCCAGGACGGAATAAAAAAATAATGGTTAGAGCCCGTGAAACGGGCGGCAGCGGCTGTCGCCCGCTTCGCGGGCTCAATCGCATTTTTAATCTTTGATCCTGGGGCTGGCGCCCCAGGCTTTATGCTGTCGCCCGCTTCGCGGGCTTACAAGCTTGATGATTTTTGCGATGACGGTCGGACCACTGTGATCTTAATTGTCGACGGATACTGTCGCGAATGGTGCACGGCGTTACGCGCGATTACGCCTTTCGTCTCGTCGTAATTGTTTCCACCAGTGTTCAAATTGCGATCGAAGCGTGGGAAGTTGCTGCTCGAGATTTCGATGCGAATGCGATGACCGGCTTCGAAGTAATTGCTCGTCACCATCGGTCCGAGCGTTACCTTGTACACCTTCCCGGACTCCATCCACACTTTCGGTTTGTCGTACCCGTCACGATAACGCAT
>DASYFE010000086.1:0-5326 GCA_036498585.1 Pyrinomonadaceae bacterium
ATTCCCTCGGGAGCGCCAAATAACAACTCAACGCCCGCTGCTTCACCAACCGCATCACTCACTCGTTTCGAACAGGATCTCCAATACATCCGCAACGGACAATACACTTACATTTGGGTCTTCTCACGTAAAGACGGGAAGCCACTCGACTCGACTGACAGCGCCTTCCTCCGCACCAACGCGCCACAGGTTGTCGATTGGGTGACTACCGATGGAGGTAAAAAGGTGATCGCCGGGACGAACTTCAATCTCGAAGAGGGAAATCTCGAGGCGCTCAAAAAGCGGTACAACGCTGAGGACTATTCAGCACGTTAGACAGGATTTACAGGATTTTTCAGGATTTACATGTTCATCATGAAAAATCTTGTCAATCCTGTCTAACAACTACCTTTCCAAACTGAGCCCGATCCTCAATCAACTCGTGCGCCTGCCGCGCCTCACTGAGTGGCAACACGCGATCGACGACACCACGAATCTTCCCCCGCGCAACGAACGTCATCGCCTCCAAAAGCTCAGCTTTCGAGCCCATGAACGATCCGAGCAACGTCAAATGCCGGTA
Organism: Pyrinomonadaceae bacterium; assembly: GCA_036498585.1. Taxonomy (GTDB): domain Bacteria; phylum Acidobacteriota; class Blastocatellia; order Pyrinomonadales; family Pyrinomonadaceae; genus PSRF01. The sequence goes on from DASYFE010000086.1 coordinate 560, forward strand.
GAATACCTGCCGCAGATCCGTCCGCGCATCGAAGCCACTCGTCGCTCCACAGGTCACCAATCGTCCATTGTTTTTGAGCGACGCGATCGATCCGGGCCACGTCGCGGCGCCCGTGTGCTCGACAACAACATCAACACCTTTGCGACCGGTCAGTCGCTTCACTTCCTTCGGCCAATCATCGCGCGAGTAGTTGATCGTCTCATCGGCCCCCAGCTCACGCGCTTTCACAAGCTTCTCGTCTGAGCTCGCCGTCGTGAGCACTCGCGCGCCACGCAGCTTCGCGATCTGAATCGCAACTGAACCGACGCCGCTGCCCGCCGCATGCACGAGCACGTCTTCACCGGGCTGCACGTTCGCGCGCGTCACGAGCATGTGCCAGGCGGTGACAGTCACGAGCGGCAACGCCGCCGCTTCGGCCCAGCTCAGCTCCGGCGGCTTGGGAATGATGTTCACGCCCGGAACCGCCACTAATTCTGCATAACCACCGTCACGACGATAGCCGATGATGTCGTACTCGCGACACAGATTGTCCTGCCCGCTCAGACACGCCTCGCAATGTCCACACGAAACGCCGGGCTGGACCATCACTTCATCGCCTGGCTTGACCCACGTCACGAGCTCGCCGGCTTCGCGCACGACTCCCGCCACATCGCAACCGAGAATGTGCGGGAGCGGAATCTCAATTCCCGGTATGCCGTTGCGAACAAAAATGTCGAGGTGATTCAGCGCGCACGCTTTCACCTCGACGAGGACTTCGTTCGCGCGAATCTGCGGCTCAGGCACGTCCGTGTATTCGAGCACTTCCGGCCCGCCATGCTGTCTGAAAATCGCGGCCTTCATTTTGTAGCTTGCTCGCGGGCGTGATACGAGGAGCGCGTGAGTGGACTTGATTCGACGTGGTGGAATCCGAGCGACATGCCGATCTCGCGCCACTTCGCAAACTCTTCCGGCGTCACGTAACGCTCGACCGGCAAACGACGTGCGTGCGGCTGTAGATACTGTCCAATCGTCATGATGTCGCAAGAAACGGAGCGTAAGTCGCGCATCAGCTCGACAACCTCGTCGAACGTCTCGCCCAGCCCAACCATGATCCCGCTCTTCGTCAACATGCCGTGGTTTTCGCGATCGCGTCGTGTCGCCGCGCGCTGTAACAAAGTCAACGACTGCTGGTAGACCGCGTCAGGCCTGACTCGTCGATAAAGTCGCGCAATCGTTTCCGTGTTGTGATTGAGCACGTCCGGTTCGGCGTCGAGCACGGTGTTGAGCGCCGCTTCGTCGCCATTGAAATCAGGAATAAGAACCTCGACTTTGCAATCCGGATTCATCCCGCGCACCTCGCGAATGGTTGCGGCCCAGTGTGCCGCGCCGCCGTCGGGAAGATCGTCGCGATTGACTGATGTGATCACGGCGTGAGCGAGATTCAGATGGCCCACAGCTTCGGCGACGTGACGTGGCTCTTCTGCATCGAGCGCGCCCGGCTCGCCCTTGCCCACGGCGCAGAAACCGCAGTGACGCGTGCAGATGTCGCCGCCGAGCATGAACGTGGCGGTGCGATCGGACCAACACTCGAAAATGTTAGGACAACGCGCTTCCTGGCAGACGGTGTGCAGGTTGAGACCTTCGATCAGTTGCAGCACCTGGTTTTGGTTGGTTGGGTCGCCCAGGCGGATGCGCAGCCATTCGGGTTTGGGTTGACGGACCTTTTGATTGTTGCTGATTACTCGGAGTTCGCGGGCCAATTGTTTACCTCTGCAGGGATTTTACAGTATAAGGTCACTAAAGTCGTTTACAGGATTACATGATGTTTCAGGATTATCATGTAAATCCTGTTAATCCTGTAATCCTGTCAAAACTTCTCCTCGAAAGGAGCGCTCATAATGAAGTTGCTTCTCATCGCCTTTTCCCTGGTTCTATTGACCGCATTTTCAGTCAACGCCGACGTCCCGAAACCGAAAACTCCAGACAAAGCGGCGAAGCCGATCCTGCATACAGGCCTCGAGATCGTTCCGGACTCCAAACTCTACGAAGCCAAACTACAGATCTCACAGTCTGGCTTTAACAACTTGCGCGCGGCCCTCGACGGCGGCGCTGGCGGTTCACCGGTCGTCGGCGGCATTGCGTTCAGCGCGCCACGAACGATTGTCGCCGGGCTGCTGATGTTTATGGCTGTGTCTGTCGCGGGCGTGTTGATTGCGCGTTCGTCGAGTGTTGGCCGTGCTCAGAAAACCATCGGAGCAGCGTTGCTCGTAGCGGTTCTGCTCGGCGCAGCGGCGATCATCACGCGCGGTAATGCCGGCCCGCCGGGATCGTGGCGCTGGCGAAATCTCCCGCAGGCGCTTGCCGACGGAAAGCCGACGGTTGGCGGTGTCGACGTCGAGATCGTTCCTGATGACCAGATGAATGGCCCGACCATGCGACTCATCATTCCACTCAAGAAACAGTAATGGACTCAACTGTAGGGGTGGCCCTCCGTGGCCACCCGTCGCCCGAGAACATCAACGGGTGGCCACAGAGGGCCACCCCTACAAATATTGCGGCGAGCGCACGAGTGTTCGCGGTGGTCACTATTCTGTGCGTTGCCGCGGCGGTGGCGTTCGCGAGCTGGCTACCGCTGCAAGTGTCGATCGTGACGCTCTTCCTCTTCGCCGGACCGCACAACTGGTTTGAGCTGCGTTACTTCCTCATGCGACTGCCCGTGCGCTTCGGCAGATCGCGCAACTTCTTTTTGACTGCGTTCGCCGGCTTGGGTGTGCTGACACTCACTTACGTCGCGCTTCCTTTTCTCTACAACGCGACGCTGTGGAGCGAGGAAGCCTGGTACGTCGTTATCGGTTCGTGGAACACGGCGCTACTGATATGGGTGGCGTCGCTGGTGTGGTTGCGGAGCAAACAAAAGCCGCGCGCGAACTGGAAGTGGACGATTCCGGTCGCGCTCGCACTGTGTTCGTTGAACTGGCTTGGTCCTGATCTGTTCAGTCTCGCGATCGTTTACGTCCATCCGTTGATTGCGCTCTGGTTTCTCGATCGACATGTTCGTCGCACGCGGCCTTCGTGGTCGCGCGCTTACCGGCGTTGTCTATGGCTCGTGCCGGTCGTGCTCACGGTAATGATCTGGCAGTTATCGCTGGCCAGGCCGCTTGCAGACGACAACGGTTTGTTCTGGCGCATCACGCAGCACTCGGGCGCGGAGGTGCTGCCGCAAATTTCGAGTCACATGCTGGTTTCAGTGCACCTGTTTCTCGAGATGTTGCACTACGGTGTTTGGATCATCGCTTTGCCGCTGATCGGACGGATCGGGAGCGCGCGCTTTTGGGAGGTTCGTACTGTGCCGATCGCGCGACATCCGGAGGGATTTCCGCGGATTGTTGCCGGACTGCTGATCGTCGCTCTCGTTGCCGTCGGTGTGCTGTGGTTTGGGTTCTCGTTCGACTACTCCACGACGCGCGATATCTACTTCACGATCGCAATCGCGCATGTGCTCGCAGAAGCGCCGTTTCTGCTGAGGATGCTTTAGTGTCTCCGTTCGATCTCTGGCAGTTCCTGCCGGTTGGTTACCTGCTCACGATCGCGATCGAAACTCCGATACTCTTCTTTGGCCTCTCGTCACATCATTCAAAGCGGCGACGCATATTCGCGGGCTTGTGGCTGACGGCGTGTACTTACCCGATCGTCACGCTCGTGTTGCCGTTGTGGCTCGTAGATCACTCGCGCGCGTTTTATCTTTTGATCGCCGAAGTGTTCGCGCCGGTGGCTGAGTGTTTGTTGTTCTGGCTCGCGTTTGGGAAGGAAGCGAAGTGGCGCGACTTCGCGGTGATTGTCATCGCGAATCTGGCGTCGTTTCTTATAGGTGAGGTTATTTTTTAGCCGATTACGGATTGAAGAAGATCGGGATCGATGTTGCCACCGGACAGGATGACGCCCACGCGACGCACGTTCGCAGGCAGCTTGTTGAATAATACTGCCGCGGCGGCGGTGGCGCCTGAGGTTTCGACGAGGATTTTCATGCGGAAGAGCATGAATCGCAGAGTCGAGAGGATCTCTTCGTCCGTTACTGTTAACACGTCTTCAGCGAGTTTCTGCACGATCGGAAATGTTAGTTTGCCAGGGATCTGAACGCGCAGGCCGTCGGCAATCGTCGGTGGTGGTGGAATCGTGACTCGCTCGCCTTTTAGAAATGATTGTCGCGTGTCGTCGGCGGTGTTTGGTTCGACTGGGAAACATCGAATCGCCGGGTTCATAGACTTAGCGGCGCTAGCCACGCCTGCAAACAAACCGCCGCCGCTGCACGGTGCGAGCACACAATCGAGATCGGGGACTTCTTCCAATAACTCCAGACCACACGTCGCCTGGCCTGCAAGTATTAGATAGTCGTCGTATGGCGGGACCATGATCAACCGCTCGCGCTCGGCGAGATCGAGTGCGAAGGCTTCGCGGTCCTGTTTGTGACGATCGTAGAAGACGACTTCCGCACCGTAACCGCGCGTAGCTGCGACTTTCGCCGACGGTGCGTCTTCGGGCATTGCAACGAGCACGCGAACGCCGGCTTCACGACCGGCAAGCGCGACGGCCTGCGCGTGATTGCCGGATGAAAACGCGACGATGCCCTGCTGTTTTTCGTCGGGCGTGAGCGATTGGATCTTGTTGGTCGCCCCACGGATTTTGAATGCGCCCGCGCGCTGAAAGTTTTCGCACTTGAAAAAGACTTCCATGCCCGCCGCTTCGTTGAACTGCCGCGACGTCAGTACGGGCGTGCGGTGAATGCGAGAG